>JAIRPZ010000030.1 GCA_031256755.1 Planctomycetaceae bacterium | reverse complement strand
AAGAGTTTTCCTTTTCTTCTTTATTTACTGTGCCGGACGCATCAAAGGGGGTGATTGCTGTCTATTCTCTGACAGGGAACAGCGATAATCCGCTCTTTCGGATTAACAGCAATACCGGAGCGATCACGCTCGCAAGAGATATTCTTGATGCCGACCGAAATGTTGTTTCGTGGGACGTAACCGTTACCGTGACACTGCGTATTAACGGCAAGACCTCTGAATTTTCCGACACCGCAGCGGTAAAGATTTATCTACTGGTTATTGACATTGACATTGACAGCGACAATAATAATGGTCTTGGTCTGCCGGATCGTTCTGCACAGGAAGAACTTCTTGAAGACCATCTCTTTGCACCGGGAAAAGTGATTCTGCCCAATATCAATGACACGGACGGAGACGGTATTCTTGATTGCTGGGACGGATACGGCATGCGGGAACGATGGGCACAGTTGAGAGCCAATTCGAGTGCGAAATTTACTCCGATTGTGATAAGTGTTCCGGCAGTTGAAATAGACGGGTTAAATCTGCTATTTACTTACAATGCGCAGGTGCCGTTGTTTAAAACGGCAACGGACGGTGGCAATCAGGCACCGGCAGGAAACGGTTCTATCCGTATCTGGACGAAAGACGGAAACCTTGCACGATTGATGTCGCGGACTTATATTGCTTCAGGTCTGCCGAATGGTGCGTATACGTTAAGAGAACTCGGATGGGTTCCGGGGCAGACGGAAATTGTCCTTTATGTCGAAGGAATAAGCGAGAATGTCCAAACGACAAGAGCACTTGCCGAACAGCATGGTAAACCGAACACAAAGATTACGGTTGAGTATGTGTTGATCAGAAACGGCAATGAACAATCCCTCGGCAGCGACAGCGTCGCCTATGTTGTTGCCAAACAGAAATCATTCTATTACGAATTGCTCGAACACCCGGAACTCGTTGCAACGTATGCGGCTAATGCTGTCTATAACCGTTTCAGCCAACAATGGTTTACCTTGCAAATACAGAGTAATGCGGTATTGACGAATTTAGGAATTAACGAAAATATTCGCGATCTGTTGAACGGCGGAGTACAAATTAACGGTTTCAACGCCGCTCTTTACAGGGAATATCTTACAGGCAAATATGTTTTGGCGTTTGCCGGAACAGAGATAACCGATTGGAACGATTTAGCTGCCGATGTACAGCAAGCATTAGGAACTATGGGGGTTCTACAGTTTGACTATGCAATGGATATTGCCAATGAGCTTAAGAATAATAGTAATCTCAACGCATCGAACACTTATATTACTGGTCATTCGCTTGGCGGCGGATTGGCAAGTGCGGCTTCGATCATGTCGCAATTTCATGCCTACACGTTCAATGCTTCCGGGCTACATCAAAATACAGTTTTCTATGATTACCATTATGCGGCTGCTAACCAATTGATCAATTCATACCGTGTTGATTATGATATTTTAAGTTGCTTGCAGAGTATTCCCGGCTGGCTGAATCAATTTACGGGCTTTACGGCGTTTCCCGCAGCCATAGGAACTCCCATTGTAATTGATAGTCAATATGATTCAATAGTTTCGGCTACCATAATAACAACGGCAGCTTCTTTTGCCACTCCATTTGCTATGCTTTATGGGGGTATCGGGTTGGTTGAAATCTTTGCTGAAGGAGTATACTGCCATTTAATGGACCAAGTTATTTACGGCATGGAAAAGCGGATTTTCGTTTATTAACCTTTCCTGATTTCTTTATGAAAAAGTTTTTATTTCGGCTCGTGATCGTTATCGCCGCTTTTCCTCTGATAATGACGCTCGGTGGGATAGTTTTGTATGGAATTATCGGACTGTTTGCGTATCTGTATAATTTATATCAGTGGAATTTTTATGAAGACGATTTAGAAAAAATACTCCTTTTAACTGCATGTGTTTGTACTGCCGCAGTGATTTGGGTGCTGTCTCTGGTAATAGGTATCTGCCGGCATGTTGATCGATGGATGCATCAGGGAACCGGAAAGTCAATCATGAACATCATTGTATGGATACTGTTCATTATCTTCGCTTTTGCTATAATATCATGTGTCCGGCAATTGACGGATTTTTAACAGAAGTGAATGTAATGAAAATGAAAACGGTTTTTTCGTTAGAAATTTCGTGTTGTTTCTTTTGTTAATATCTGCCGTTGCGGGTTGTACGCAAACAGAAGAAGCCGCCGAAGCGAAAATGATACGGAATGCAAAATCGGGCGGAGATATACTCACCTTTTATGCACTGTGGGATGAGACTTTTATAGAGGCGGCAACAATGATGTTCGATGGGATTTCTTCAGCGTTCTCGGAAAAACTACGCAAAAAAGCGGAGATTAAATACCGAAAGAAAAAAACTCCGCTCCTTTTTCTTTTTCCGACCTGAAAGTCCGCCAATTCTGTGATGCTATGTGTGAAAAAACATCGGAGAAATGGAGCATCTAATCGCCGAAGGTGTTGATGTGAATAGCATCGGAATAGCAAAGAAAGCAGTTCGCGATGAGACAAAAGGCAATGACTCAGACCGTTCAAAAAACACTTATTACATTAAAAGAACAAAAGTCACTTTATTGCATCAGGCAATTTTTGCCGGTTTGGGTTATTGATGTTTTCCCCGAAAACACTTCCCCGAAAACGCCTCTTTGTTATACGGCTTGATTAAAATTCAGCAGCAGATATAATAACAATGTTTGACCGATCCGCAATACGGGAAACCGGTCGGAAAAATTGATTGCAGGGACAGACCTATCATGAAACGGTCATTATCAGTGTTGATTGTTTTGTTATTTTTTCCGGTTTTGGCTTCGGCACAGTTTGACTTTTCATCAGGCAAGCCGGACAGTGCCGATTCTGCCGGCGGTCCGAAACGGGGAGAACGTTTGACGCAAGTTTGGCGTGCCGGTATCATCATCGAACCGGGAACCGCTATGGAAAATGTTCAAATAACCGTACCGGTGCCGACCGATTGGTACGAACAGCGGGTTGTGAGTGTCAGTGAAGAAAAAATGGGTGCTGATTTAGCGGACAAAATTCAGTACCGCCGCATCAATAACGGCGCACTGGAAATGAACGTCCGTATCGGAAACATTAAACCGGTAAAAACACTGGAAATGGTTGTTGCTTTTGAAGTGGAAAATTTCGCCCTTCTGCCGCCGGAAAAAACGGATCAATATGTTATTCCGAAACGTGTGCCGCCGGAAATCAGACCGTATCTCCGTGAAAGTCCGTGCATTGAATCGGACGAACCTTGTTTTGCAAAAATGTTTAAGGAAATCACAAAAGACCGCGGCACGGACTGGAACAAAGCAGAAGCCCTTTACGCTTTTGTGCAAAATAATGTGAAATATGATGAAGACGGTTTTCGTCATCCGGCGAAAGGGGCATTTGCTGTTACAAAAATGCCGAAAGGGGAATGGACTGGCGACTGCAAGGATATGAGTTGTCTGTTTGTTGCGCTGTGCCGTGCCGGAAAAATACCGGCAAGGATTGTCCGTGTGCCGGAACATTGTTACGCCGAATTTTATTTGGAATTAAAATCAACGCCGGACGGAAAACAAAGCAAGGCGGCAAAAGAAAAACCGGCGGGCTTTTGGTTTCCGTGTCAGGTGTCGGGAACCTATTCCTTCGGCGGCATCCCGGAACAGCGGGTTATTTTACAAAAAGGGGACTCCTTTCCCGATTCGGAACATCCGAGAAACAAAACGTTATTTCTGAAAGAATGTTTTCAGGGATTGCTCAATGCCGGTGCGCCGCGCCCCGTGTTCAAGTGGATTCATGAAACGTCTGTAAAATAGAAACGGATCATAAACTTTCATTTTTTACAGATTGATCGCACAGATTTACAGCATTGCCGGTTGATTTTTCACAAAGCAAATTTTTCTTTCATAATCGTTTCGGCTTCATTGAGCCATGTGCGGCGTTCTTCGGGCGTGCTGACAATGATCGGACCGAAGTTGCGGCGGCTGAATGACCGGCAGCCGAGTACACCGAAAACAACCGTCCGCCAATAGGTTTCAATCGGATCGCCGTAAACTTTCTCTTCAATCTCTTTCGGAGTATTCGAGGTTGAAAAAATCTGGACAATTTTGCCGCCGACATACGACCGCACGCCGGATTCCGTAAAATTGTAACAAGAATTTGTACGTACAATCCGCTCGATCCAGCCGCGTAAAACGGCAGGCGGACTTCCCCACCAATTCGGATGAAGAAAAACGATACCTTCGGCTTCTTTGAATTCACGAAGATAATTTTGTATCACCGGCGGCAACTGCGGTTCCGGCAGATGTTCTTCTCCTTTCGGTAAAACGGGATCGAATTGTTCCGCATAGAGATCATGAAAAATCACGTCATGTCCCGTTTTTTTCAGCGTATCGACCGTTTTTCCGGCAAGGGCATGGTTATAACTTTCCGGGTTCGGATGACTCAATATTACAAGGCATTTCATTCCGTCATTATATCACGTTTCCGTGAAACCGGAAGAGTTCCATGTTATACTATCGAATCACGCCGGCGGTTCAATACACCGGCAATTCGATGACATACGCCGGAAAAACGGCATCGCCCGGCACAATATCCGTTTACGTATCCGATGAACCCCAACATTGCTTCCCGTCTCATTGACATGGCTCAACGTTATCCCGGCAATATTGCCGTTGCCGAACCGTCCGGCGGCGGACAGTACCGGACAATAACCTTTGCCGGACTGAACCGCGATTCCGATGCCGTTGCCGATGCCCTCCTGAAAAGCGGATTCAAACCCGGTATGCGGCTCGCCCTGTTCGTTCACTACGGGATTGATTTCATTTCCCTCGTCTTCGCTCTCTGCAAAGCCAATATCACGCTCATTCTGATTGACCCCGGTATGGGAATCCGGCGGATGCTCAATTGTCTCGCCGAAGCCGAGCCGGATGGTTTCGCCGCTGTTCCCGCGGTTCATCTTGTCCGTCTCCTGATGCACCGCCGGTTTCCGAAAGCAAAATATCATCTCACCGCCGGACACCGCTGGTGCTGGGGAGGACTTTCGCTCCATGAAATCCGGCAGCAAGTCCGTCAGCAACCGCCGGTCAATTTCACGCCGGTCCCGCCGCAAGAAGAGGATTTGGCGGCGATTATTTTTACGAGCGGCAGCACCGGCCCGCCGAAAGGAGTGGCGTTTACGCACGGAATGTTCGATACACAGGTCAGTGAAATTGCGAATCGGTTCAACATTCAGCCCGGCGAAATTGATTTGGCATGCTTTCCCTTTTTCGGATTGTTCGATGCGGCGATGGGAGTGACGGCGGTGATTCCCGATATGAACACATCGAAACCCGCGCAAGTCAATCCGGCGAAAATCGTTGAAGCGGCAAACCGGTGGAAAATCACGCAATCGTTTGCATCTCCTGCTGTTTGGAACCGTGTTGCCGATTATTGTACAAAAACGGGCAAGCGTCTCGAAACACTCCGGCGTGCGGTTTCGGCAGGCGCGCCGGTGCCGGCGGCGATTCTGCGGAAACTCAAACCGTGCATTCATCCTGACGGCGATATTTTCACGCCTTACGGAGCGACCGAAGCGTTGCCGGTTGCGGTGATTTCTGCGAGCGAAGTGCTTGGGGAAACCGCCGCAAAAACCGAAAACGGCGGCGGCGTTTGTGTCGGCAAACGTTTTGCGGCTGTTTCGTGGAAAGTGATTCAAATCACGGATGAACCGCTGCAATGGAATGAAATCAGGGAATTGCCGGCGGGAGAAATCGGCGAACTTATTGTTACAGGAAAACAGGTGACAAAAGAATATGTGAACCGTCCGGCGGCGAATAGGGCATCAAAAATAACGGATACGGAAAATAACGTTTGGCACCGTATCGGCGACACCGGTTATTTGGACGAACAAGACCGGTTCTGGTTTTGCGGACGGAAAGCCCACCGGGTGGTTATTGTTGACGAATCGGGAACGGAACAAACATACTTTTCGATACCGTGTGAAGCCGTGTTTAACCGTCACCCGAAGGTGTTCCGGTCGGCACTTGCCGGTTCGCCTGCCGGAACGGTACGTATGTTCATCGAGCCGCTGCCGGAACATTTTCCGTCAACGCCGTCAGAACGGGAGCAGTTTCTTGCCGAACTGCGGGAACTGGGGCGGAGTCACACGTTGACGGCAGCGATTGCGGATATACGTTTATTGAAAAGTTTTCCGGTGGATGTCCGGCATAACGTTAAAATCAACCGGGAACTGCTGACGGCAATGAAAAACTGATCCGCCTTGATCGTATTCCGCTTTACTCCTGCTGTTGCTGCGGCGCGGTCAAACACCGTCCGGGGACCGATCAACGGTGATACAGGAGCGGACAGGATCAGGATATTTTCTCCAGTGCTTGTTCGATGTCGGCGATAATATCTTCGGTGTTTTCGAGACCGGTACTGAAACGGAAAAAGCCGCCGTGAAACTCCGGCGGATACAGATATTGCCGTTCGTCTTTTTCACCGAGAAACACAATTAAACTTTCATCGTGTCCCAAAGAAACCGCCGACGTGATTATTCTCAAATACGAAACGAACCGGTTATGCGTGTCGTGATCGGCATGGAGACCAAACGATAAAACACCGCCGAAACCCGGTGCCATTTGCGATGCCGCGACGGCGTGTCCCGGATGATTTTTCAAGCCCGGATATGCAACGAAACGTACTTCAGGACGGCTTTCTAAAAACCCGGCAATTTTTTGTGCGCTTTCGTTGTGTTGTTTCATTCGGAACGGCAATGTAACCATGCCGCGCATAATCAGCCACGCATTGAACGGACTAATCGTTCCGCCGAGATTGATCTGAGCCTGCGACCGTATCGGTTCCAGCAATTCCTTCGAGCCGATGATGGCACCGCCCATGGCATCGCCGTGTCCGTTGATGTATTTTGTCAAACTCTCGATACAAAAATCGGCACCGAGTTCGAGCGGACGCTGATTGAACGGCGATGCCAGTGTGTTATCAACGGACAGCATCACATTATTTTGATGGGCAACTTTTGCCAATGCCTGAATATCTGAAACGGCAAGTGTCGGATTACCGGGTGTTTCCGTGTGAATTAATTTCGTACCCGGACGAATGGCTGCCTGAACGGCTGTTAAATCCGAAGTGTCGAGTATCGTTGTTTCCACTTGAAACTTGTTGTTGAACAATTCGTTCAGCAGCCGATAGACCGCGATATACGTTATATTGGAAAAGATGACGTGGTCTCCGGTTTTGAGCAGGGAGAAAAAAAGACCGGACAGAGCCGCCGCACCGCTTGCCAACGCAATACAATCTTCGCCGCCGGCAAGCGATGCAAGTTTTTCTTGTAAATAATGCTGATTGCTTCCGCCGTTCCGTGTATAGATATTTTTTCCGGCACTGCTCCAATTGACATCGCTGGGATCATAAGGCAATTCATAACTGTTCGCCATCGTAATCGGTCGCCGAATCGCACCGGTTTCGCTATCGACATCGTTGCCGGCATGCACGGCTCTGGTGTTAAAGCCGAGTTTGTTTCCGTAAGTACGTTTGGTCATTGCTGTACAATTTTTATATTATCGCTGCGGGATATATTATCTTATTATAAGTTTTCTGAAATTTTGTACAACGGGAAATGAGGATGTGCCGTTGCCTGTTGTCAAGTTTTCCTGATCTCAAACAATGGACAAATGCTGTTTTGATCCGATAGGAAACAAACCGGGAAATAGGGCAACGGACGCATTCCACCGCTATTGAAAAAAATGAAAAATCCCGTAACATTAGCAATTTAACGTTAGAAAATAATCCTGATATACAATCATAACACTTTCGGCAGCAAATATGGACAAAACCATTTTAATCTTATTAGTATGCTGTGTTAATCTGATTCAAATCGTATCTGTAGTCATTGTTCATGATATATTCGACATTGATTTGTATCATTCGCCCTATCCTGTAGAATTATCCTCAATGCCTGTTCTTTATAATTGGATAGTCACCCTTCGTCCCTTTTCAATTTACTTTTTATACAGCACCTTATTGACAGGCATTTATCTCATCATTTTATTGTTTTTGTCAAAAAATAAAAAGAAAAATTATTGAACTATTATTTATGCAATGCTGTTATTTACTGTTTCAATATTGTGGCTCCTGATAAATCTATTCGCTTATCAGTGTGCGCATACCGCGATAAGGTGCAATTGAAAATGCTTGTCGTGATACCATTCATCTATTGATGCCGGAACGGAATATCAAAAAGATGAAAATACTTCAATATTTTGCTGCCGTCTTCTTTCAAACGGACGTTTTCAAACCGCCGCTTTCAGTTTTGCCAACGCTTCGGCTGCCGACTGCCGCTGCGTTTGCAGGTCTGCCAGCCCTTTACGCTCGTTGTCCACCACGTTTGGCGGGGCTTTTTGTACGAAATCACTGCTCAACTTCGCCTCCTTGCTCTTGATAAAGCCGTCCAACTTCGCCAGTTCCTTTTCGAGTTTCGCCATCTCCGCCGGAACGTCAATCAAATCCGAAAGGTCAACGATTAAATCCATACCGGCAAGCGGCACCGTCGCCGTTAAACCCTTGCCGCCGCTGTCCTGCATTTTCGCTCTCGCCATTGACGCAAAATACGGCTTCATCGGTTCGAGCAGTTTTGACGTTGCCGCATCGCATTTGACACTGAACGAAATTTCCGTTTTCGGAGGAATGTTGCGGCTCGCCCGAACGTCCCGCACCGCCCGAAGCAACTCTTGGAAAACCGCAAACTGTTTTTCTATTTCCGGCTTGATGAATTCTTCATTCGCAACAGGAAACGCCGCTACAGAAAGACTCTCCGGCTTATCCGTCTTGGATGCCATGCATTCTCTTTCTGCATCCGTCAATTCAAACCAGCCGGCAGCTTCAGTCAGCCGCTGATAAATTTCTTCCGTCACAAACGGAATGACAGGATGCAATAGTTTTATCAGCGACCAAAGCACACAGCATAACATGCTTTGGGCTTTTTCCCGTTCAAAGTCATCGTTCAACCGGCTTTTTACCATTTCAACATAGAACGAGCAGAATTCGTCCCAAGCGAAATCGTAAAGTGTCCGCATCGCCTCGGCATAATGATAATGTTCCAGATTGTCCGTAACATTTCTTATCACCGTATGAAGCCGCGACAGTATCCATTTATCTTCAAGCGGCGAATACTCTGAAAAGTTTAAAAAAAGTACCGGATTATCCGTGTCTTTGTTCTGTTTGGAACTCTCATCGGAAAGCGACATCAGCACGAACCGTGCTGCATTCCATAATTTGTTACAAAAATTGCGGGCGGCTTCGAAACGCTCGCCGACCATCACGCCTTCCGGCAACGCTTTGTCTTCCGGCTTCTCCGCCCACTGCGTCCGAAAATCCTGTTTGCATTTCGGACACTGCACACGCGGCAAAATCCGGTTCTTCTTCGTTTGTTCCACCGCTGTCCCGCAATGCGGACACTCGAAGTCCAGCGTTAAGCGAATATCCTGATTTTCCGTTGTCAAATACGCCAGCGCAAACCGCAGCGCATCCGCACCGAACTTGTTAATCACGCTAAGCGGGTCAACGCCGTTGCCTTTCGATTTCGACATGCCCTCGCCGTATTTGTCGAGAATTTTCGGATGGATATAAACCTCGCTGAACGGTTTTGTACCGGTGTTGAATTGTCCCGCCAAAACCATCCGCGCCACCCAAAGCGTCAGAATGTCGCGATTGGTAATCAGCACGCCGGTCGGATAATACCGTTCATAATCGGACTTGTCGTCCTCGAAATACTTTAACGTTGACAGGGGCCACAACGCCGAAGAGAACCACGTATCCAAAACGTCTTCTTCCTGAATCAGTTGATAACCCGGCACGGCATCGGCTTTCAGGTCTTCGGTTTGACTGCAAATCCGCCAGCCGTTTCCCTCTTCGTCCCGCTGCCATGAAATATCTTTTCTGCCGGCAAACGCCTTTTGAAGTTCCGCTTCGTCCGCTCCTTCGCAGTGCCAAATCGGAATCCGGTGTCCCCACCAAAGTTGCCGCCCGATGGGCCAATCCCGTTTTTCACTTAACCAGTCAAGATAACTTTTCGTGTAGCGGTGCGGAATAATACGTATGAGATGGCTGACGGCAGACGGCTGACCGCTTTCAGAAGATAATTCTGCGGTCTCCACACTGTCAATCGCTGCCTGTGCCAATGATTCCATTTTGACAAACCATTGGTCATTCAAAAAAGGTTCAATCGGTGTTTTACTCCGGTCGCTGTGAGCAAGTTCAATTTCCCGCTCTTCCGTTTTCAGTAGCAGACCGGCGGTTTCCAAATCGGCAACGACTTTTTCCCGTGCCTTCTTCATCGTGAGACCGGCATATTGACCGGCGTTTTCATTTAACGTTCCGTCTTTGTTCAGAATGTTCACCATCGGCAGATGATTCCGCTTGCCGACTTCGTAATCATTCGGGTCGTGTGCCGGTGTGATTTTGACGCAGCCGGTACCTTTTTCCGGCTTGGCCCAGACATCGGCAATCAGCGGAATTTCCCGATTCGTCAGCGGCAGTTTCAGCATGACACCGTTCTTTGCCATCTCCGCTAATTTTTTCAACCGGTCTAATGTTCCGTCCGTGAAACGTTTTTCGACGGATTCGAGTTCGGTTTGCAGCGCGTTTTTTTCTTTTTCCGGTGCAGCGGCAAGACGTTTTTTCAAATCGTCTGTTGCTTTGCGCAACGCCGTTTCCGGGTCGGGATGCACCGCCACCGCCGTATCGCCGAGCAGCGTTTCGGGTCTTGTGGTAGCAATGATGACGGCAGACGGCAGACAGCAGACGGCAGCAGATTTTTCTTCTGTTTGCTGTCCGCCGTCTATTGTGTCAGCCGTGTTATCAGAGCCGACAGCATACTGCCGACTTCTTTGCTTAATTGCATTGCTGTTTGAATATCCGTTTCGGTCAGATACCTCACTTTGACACTTATCAGGAGTTGAGTTTCCAGTTCCGACTTCGACCCTCGTGCAATGTGCAGAAAGTTGATAAATTCCTTGCTGGAGTTCCTGTCCCGTCCCTCCGCTATGTTGGACGGAATTGACACCGCTGCCCTCCGCATCTGGCTGGACAGCGCAAACATTTCTTCCTTCGGTAATCTTTTGACCAAGCGGTAAACTTCTACCGTCAAGTCCACTGCTTTCTGCCACACTTTGAGGTCTTGATAACCCGACATCTGCTGTCTCCTTGTCGAAATTGTCTATTGTTTGTTCACTGCCGTCTGCCGTCTGCCGTCTGCAAACTTCATATTTAATGTACCAAAAATTGCCTGCGACGGTTTCGTGAAACACTTCATCATCGCTCACCGCCGTTTGCAGATGTGTATCCCAATTCACCAGACGTTTGCCGCGGTAAATCAATTTCTGTTCAAAAAGTTTGAAGAAAAAATGCCGGACGGCTTTGGCGCACACATCGTCCAGAGTGAACCGGATTCGGCTCCAATCGCAGGAACATCCCATTCCTTTGAGTTGGTCAATAATCCGCTGCTGATATTTCTCTTTCCAGTTCCAGATACGCTGTACAAGGGCTTCCCGTCCGATGTCGTGCCGGGTGAGTTTTTCTTCCTCGAAGAGTTTCCGTTCCACAACGGCTTGGGTTGCGATACCGGCGTGGTCGACACCGGGAATCCAGAGGGTATCGAATCCCTGCATCCGTTTCATACGGACGATGATGTCTTGCAGCGTATTATTGAGGGCGTGTCCCATGTGGAGTGCGCCGGTCACATTGGGCGGCGGAATCACGACACAGAAAGCCGACGGCAGACGGCTGCCGGCAGAATTTTGGGGACATTTGCGGTTTGCGGTTTGGGGACGGAAAAAATGATTTTCGTCCCAGAATTTTGCCCATTTTTCCTGTGCGGCGGCAGGGTCGTATTGCTTCGGAATTTCGTTTTCGGACATATTTTGGTTTTTAACGGAACAGGCGTACCGGAGTCCATTATACCACGCCGGCGGCAATTTTTTATGCTTTTCCTTCCGCTGCCGGTTGCAGGGAATAAAAGCCGCATTGTTATTGTTCCGGCTTTTCGGCAACTTAAGAAAATTCCTTACTGTCGGATCCTTGAGTTGTCCCCCGCTTTTATTACAGTTTGATTTTCACTGCTTTTCCGGCATCAAACGTTTTTGTTACGCTTCTTTCTTTGCCGGTGATTTCGATTTCAAGCGGTGTCGTTTCCGCAGACGAATACTGTTCTTCAACCAGCCGATAGGTGTGGCAACTGACAACATCTTTTTCGCCGCTTTCCGGGTTGACTTCTGCCGAATAAACGAAATCATCGTCCATTGTTTTCGTAACGATAACTTTGTACTTGCCTGCCGGTACGCCGGTAAAGCCGTAAGTTGACATTTTGACCGAACCGTCTTCGCCGGTCGTCGACACAGCCCGAAACTTTGCGCTCGCCGCATCAGCCGGTATAAATTCGACCGTTGCGCCGATCAGCGGTTTCCCTTCCTGCGTGATGGTCACCGTGCAGGAATACAATTTCGGCAAGTCCTTCGGTCGCGAAGTATCTCCGCAGCCGTTCAATGTTAATGTAACGATAAGGAGCGTAATAATTGTTAATGCTTTCATTAGTTTGTTAATGGTTAAAGGTTGTTCTTTTAATTGAAATTTGATAATTCGAGAGACGGCAGTTTGCAGAAGAAAAGATACCTGCAATCTTTCCCCTTTCTTGCTGCCGTCTGCGGTCTGCAATCTGCCGTCTAAAGGAAATTATCAATGCTGTCTGCAAACTAATTTATCATGGCGACACGCTTTCTCCGCTTTGGGGTGTTCCCAATGCACCCCAAACGCCGAAGGGACTCTGACCGGTCATAAATTTGCCCACTTTTGTGTCCGGCAGTGCCGGATTACCCGTGTCCACATTTTCCGTAACGAAAAAGACAGACCCGTCTAACCGGGCGCAGTTCACCCCTCCCTTGTGATTGCTCGTTGCCGTGTAAATACCGTTTGCCGGGTCCGCATCCGCAGTTTGGCATGACGGTGCATTCGGCGGCAGGATCGTATTGAAACCGGTGTACATTGGTCGCCCGTCTGCCCATCTGCTGTGATACCACCATCTTGCATTCAACGGAAGTGATTTGAATTCGCCGGTACTGCCGTTCTTATCCGACAGACAAACACTGGGTCCCCATGTCCAGTTTCTTTTGTTAATGCCGTCAATAATTGCGACTCCTCCTTTGATTAACTGCGTACCGGATTGTTCCGCGACGACGATTTCACTGACGACGACCGTATTACTCGCTCCGTCTGTTGCAAAGGACATGTCCCGCTCCTGAAACCAGTAAAACAACGTTCTGCCGGAACAATCGCCGTCCTTGCCCGTCTGGTCTGAATAAATCTCGGCGGGATTGTCCCCCCAACAGATGGCAATATTGGTCCCAAGACTCTTAGAGATTGAGTCGTTGCTCGATGTTTTTATCCTTCCATTAGCAGAAGGACAGAAAAAGGTCGGAATACCGGGGTCAGTAATTGCCGCTGAATCCGTCCATGG
>JAIRPZ010000012.1 GCA_031256755.1 Planctomycetaceae bacterium | reverse complement strand
ATTTTGTCGGTCGAATGGCTTTTATGTGTTGATATCCGGCTTGAACCGCTTCTTAAAAGAATTACGCCGATTCATGTTCCGGTCCGGTCGCTTTCGGTGCTGTGGACGGTTTATGCTCTTTTGTGGCTGGGACTCGGCTTTGCGCTGCGGATTTTTCCGCTGCGGGTTTGCGGCATGGTCATTTTGTTTTTCACGATCATGAAAGCGGCATGCATTGACTCGTGGACAAGTTATCAAGACGTACTTTGGGGATACGATAACGAATGTCCGCGGGTCGCCGTCAATCCCTATTTTATGACGATGCTTTGTCCGGTGATTCCGGCATTGATCCTTGCTGTTTGGACAAACCGCCTGCGGACAGCCGTTGATGAACAGGAACGCGCCGCTTGGAAAATGGTCGGTATTTTCGGAACGATAACTCTGCTGATTTATGCTTCAGTTGAATGTTACGAATACTATAACAGCATCGATCCGGTCTTTTTCGGAACCGCATCGCTTACAGTTTTTTGGACGGTTGCGGCGACGGTCTTTGCCGGCATATCCCTTTATTTCCGGTCGCCGCTGCTCCGGTGTTTTGCGGTTGTCATCCTTTGGTTTGCGCTGCTGAAAGCACTGCTGGTTGATCTGATGCAGCGTCCCGATTATCTGATGCCGTTTTGGAATGCTTATGCCGTTCCGATGATTGCCGTTGCCGTTATGCTGACCATACTGGGACATTTGTTTTATGCATTCTCCGCCGGCGATGATAAAAAAGCGGAGCGGGGACTTTACCGGTTTTTTATTTACGGCGGAGTAGTATTTTTGTGGCTTGTGATGTCGGCGGAATGTTTTCAATCGGTACAGTTGCTGCAAACGGATCATGAGGCGTGGAAGGCGCAGATGGCGTTGTCGATTCTGTGGTCGGTTTTTGCCGGAGTATTGATTCTGATAGGTTTTCTTTTCCGTTCGCCGGTTCTCCGCTGGATGGCGATTACACTTTTTGCGATGACGCTGCTGAAGATATTAGTCGCGGATATGGCGGGGATGAACGAGTTGTACCGTTTCGGAGCGGTGTTTGGATTGGCGATGGTGCTGTCGCTTGCGGCGTGGGCGTATCAGCGGTTCAAGCCGGAAAACCCGGACAAAAACAGCGGCAACGGATAGCGGCAACGGACAGGTGCGGTGTTTCCATCCTGCCGGTTTTTCGGCTATAATACCCTGCCTGCCGATGACCGGAGTTTTGCTGATGTCTGACGATGCTGCCTGCACTTTGTGATAAAAATCTTTGTACCGGCTGCGGGGCTTGTGCCAATAAATGTCCCCGTAGTGCCATCTCTCTGCTGCCGAACCGTGAAGGTTTTCCCGAACCGGTTGTCAACGGACAATGCCGTTCCTGTTCCCTCTGCACACGGGCGTGTCCTGTTCTCTTTCCGCCTGATCATTACCGTTCCGAAAAACCGTCCGGCGTATTTGCCTGCTGGTCGCTTGACGAAACGGTACGGCGGGAAAGTTCTTCCGGCGGTATATTTTCGGTGATTGCCGAACATGTTCTTTCGCAAAACGGCATCGTTTTCGGCGCGGCATGGGATACTCATCTTTGCGTCCGGCACATTGCTGCGGATACCGTTGCCGGTTTAGCATCGCTGCGCAAGTCCAAATATGTCCAAAGCAGCATCGGAGAATCTTACCGGCAGGCAGAGCATTTTCTCAAACAGCACCGTCCCGTTATGTTTGCCGGAACTCCGTGTCAAATTGCCGGTCTCTATGCTTTTCTCGGAAAACAATATGACCGGCTGCTGACTTGTGACTTCATTTGTCATGGGGTTCCTTCTCCTGCCGTACTGGAACATTTTCTTTCTTCCCGCCGGCAGCCCGTCGCCGCTGTTGTTCACCGCACAAAAAATTCCTGCCGCGAACATTGGGTTACCTATTTTACGGAATGGACATTCGCCGGCGGCAAACGCTGCATCGTTGATGACAGTTTTATACACGGTTTTTTGACCGATCTTTTTAACCGGCATTGCTGCATGAATTGTCAGTATGCGGAAATAAGACGTATGGGGGATTTTACGCTCGGTGATTTTTGGGGGCTTGGTGCGAAAGTCCCCTTTTCGCAGCCGGTTCAAAAGGGCGTTTCGCTGGTGATGGTGAATTCGGAAAAAGCCCGGCCGGTTTTTGATGCTGTTAAAGAGCGGATTTTTTACGAAGAACGCTCATTAGAAGAGGCCATTGCCGGTAATCAGCGTCTTGTGAGTCCGTCCGGCGAACATCCGCTTCGGAACACCTTTTTCCGTGATTTTGCAGCGGGCATGCCGTTTGAACAATTGGAGCGGAAGTTTTTGCGGAAGCCGTGGCAGGAGCGGCTGTCGGCAGCATTGCAGATTTATTTAGGCATGCCTCGGTATGCCGCATTGAGAAAATTGCTCGCTGGTCTATTGAAACGCCGGTAAAATCGAACCGGCGTAAAGTCCGTTGCTCATTCTGCGGGAATAGGATAAAATACCGGCGGAAATCAATAGCAACTCAATAAAGCCATGAAAATTGGAATCGTCACGTTTCACGATGAAAAAAATTATGGAGCCGTTCTGCAAACATTTGCACTGCAAGAAGTGCTTCGGTCAATAGGATATCAGCCCTGTATTGTCGGATTTCATCCGCATATCGTCACGAAACAGTGGCATCCCGTTCCTCTTTCCAAGATAAACAATTTCACCAAACTTGCCAAAGCAGTCAGCGAGCGGATCATATTCCGCCGTTCCGTTGCCCGGTGTCGGTCTGAATTCTGGCGGTTCTTCCGTGAACATTATTCCCAGACCGAACCGCTTTACGAATCGTATGAAGCGTTGACAACATCTCCGCCGGACTGTGATGCTTTTATTGTCGGCAGCGATCAGGTTTGGAATCCGAAATGCTGCCATCCTCGGTATTTCCTTGAATTCGCGGGTGCGGGAGCCAAACGTATTTCTTATGCAGCATCCGGCATCTCAGCGTTGCCGGAGAAATGGACGGAAACATATCGGAATGCCCTTGCAAAATTTTCCCACATCTCATGCAGAGAACCGCAGGGATGCAGCGTTGTCAACAAACTGCTGGGAACGGGAAAAGCCGAACTGGTTCTTGACCCCACGCTGCTCTATACCACATCAGATTGGGAGCAATTACTTTCTTCTTCGCCGCCCGATATTGATCTTCCTGACTCTCCGTATATTTTGGTTTATGACCATAGCAACAAGTCTGTAACCACAGACATTGCGGAATACTTGAAAAGAAAATCGCCGAAAGGAACCGAACTTGTTCTGACCGGTCCTTTCGATAAAAAGTATTGGGACAGACGGTTTGACCGGAAGTATTGTGTCGGTCCGGTCAATTTCCTGCATTTGATCCGAAAAGCGAAACTTGTTGTAACGGTATCGTTTCATGGAACGATATTATCGTATTTGCTGCGGACACCGTTTTTGACAGTTCTTCCGTCAGCGGTTCAAGATGTGCGCATATCCCATTTGCTGGACACTCTGCGGCTTCCGCAGCGGCGCATATCGGGCATAGACGACCTTCCGGCTGATTGGGCAAGTGTTGATTTCGGTCTCGGCAGTCAGCATTTGCATGTAAAACGGGAAGAATCGCTGCAATTCCTTAGAGGCATCGCAACGTAAGCGATCTCTGATGTTGTGAAAAACAGCGTTTTATCGGAGAATGCAGCGAAAGCTGCCTGCGGGTAAAAACGTCGGGGGAGACCGGCTTGACAATATCTGTTTTTGGATGACAATTACGCGGAAATCATCGGTGTTGCCCCCTTCGTCTAGTGGCCTAGGACACCGGATTCTCAGTCCGGTGACAGGGGTTCGACTCCCCTAGGGGGTAATGATAGGTTTTGACGGCATAGTGCATTATGCTGTAAGTCCTTGCAAGCAATAGCGTTATGTCCGATTTCGGGATTTCTGATTTCTGCCGATTCTGCCCGTTTCAAGCCCTTGCAAGCGGGTTCCCCCGTCAATTTCCCCGTCACTTCTGACCGCCGCAAAATCGGCGTTTCCGCCGTGTGTGACTTGTGCGGGGATATTGCTGTTTTTGCGGGCGGCTACATCAACACAAAACGAATGCTTACTTTAGCGGGAACGGATTCTCTTATCCGCTCCCCTTTTTCCTTTTGCCGGCAGGGGAGACCGTCAGCACATTTTTTGCTAAAATACGCCGCCATGTATTCTGTTCTCGTTGTCGGTGCCGGTCACGCCGGCGTGGAAGCCGCACTCGCCTCTGCCCGGCTGGGATTACGCACCGCCCTGCTTACAAGCAACCTCGATACCATTGCCCAAATGAGTTGCAATCCGGCAATCGGCGGCATCGGCAAAGGACACTTTGTCCGCGAAATTGACGCACTCGGCGGTGCAATGGGCATCGCTATCGACCAGACCGGTATTCAATACCGCATGCTCAACCGCCGAAAAGGACCGGCAATGCAGGGACCAAGAGCCCAAGCCGACAAAAAACGTTACCAAACGGTCATCAAAAACATTCTTGAAAATCAGCCCCATCTCGAACTGCGGCAGGAAAATGTTGTTTCCGTGATTGTCCGCCCGCAAACATCGTCCCGCAGGCAAACAGCAGACGGCGTAATGTTAGACGACGGCTCAATTCTTCACGCCGAAGCCGTCATTCTTTGCTGCGGAACGTTTCTGAACGGTCTCCTTCATTGCGGCGAAAAAACAAGGCCCGGCGGACGCGCAGCAGAACCCGCCTCACACGGCATCAGCAATTCCCTCCGTCAACTCGGCATCGAACTCCGCCGCTTCAAAACCGGCACGCCGCCGCGAATCAATGCCCGAAGCATCGATTACACGAAAATCACGGAACACCCCGGCGATGACGAACCGGTGCCGTTTTCGTTTCTTAACGAAGCGGATTATGAACATTGGACCAAAACCGTCCGGCAAATTCCATGCTGGATGACGTATACCAATCCAGCACTGCACCAACTCATTCGGGAAAACCTGCAAGCCGCCCCGTCTTACAGCGGACAAATACAGTCAACAGGACCGCGGTATTGCCCTTCGATTGAAACGAAAATCGACCGTTTCGGCGAAAAAGACCGGCACCAACTTTTTCTCGAACCGGAAGGAGCGGATACCAACGAAATGTATCTCAACGGGTTTTCCACCAGTTTCGGCAGAGAAATGCAGGAAAAAATGCTGCGGATGATTGACGGTTTGGAACATGCCGAAATCATGCGGTATGCGTATGCGATTGAATACGATTATGCGCCGCCGGATCAACTGAAATTGACGCTGGAAACAAAAGCGGTTGAGGGATTGTATCTTGCGGGGCAACTCAACGGGACGACCGGCTACGAAGAGGCGGCGGCACTCGGTTTGGCAGCGGGAACGAATGCCGCGCTGAAAATACTGGGACGGGAACCGATGATCCTGCGGCGCGATGAAGCGTATCTCGGTGTGATGATTGACGATTTGGTCACTCGCGGCGTTGACGAACCGTACCGGATGTTCACGAGCCGGGCGGAATACCGGCTGCTTCTCCGGCACAGCAACGCCGACCGCCGGCTCACACCGATCGGCGAAAAAATCGGTCTCATCCCGCCGGCAGGAAACTTCCGCACGCCGCCGCACGCCGACCGTTCCTTATTATTACAGCAAAAATTAAAGGAAATTGATGCGGCCAATCATTTATTATCAACAACGCATGATGCGCACGGTTCCATGCTGAAGTATTTATCCCGCCCGGAAACCGAATGGCGGGAAATGACGGAACGGATACCGGCATTGTCGGCAATTTCTCCGGCGGCGGCGGAACAGGTTTGTATTGACGCAAAGTATGACGGCTATATTAAGCGGCAGGAGTCGGATGTGGAGCGGAGCCGGCGTTTGGAATCGCGCCGAATTCCGCCGGAAACGGACTACGGTGCGATGAAACATTTGCGGAGCGAGGCGCGGGAAAAGTTAGAACGGATACGCCCGATAGACTTATCACAGGCAAGCCGGATCAGCGGCATTACGCCCTCCGATATTGCCGTTCTGACGGTCTATTTGAAGTGAATCCTCGCCGGTATACAGCGGGCAATGTCTGTGCAGATACCGCTGAAACCCTGTTTTCAGGAACAAAACACACCCGGCGGGGTTTATGCAGAGGGAACACTGTGATACAATCAGCCGTTCATCCAATCATTTTAGAAGCCGACAGGCAGGAGAATACTATGCAGAAAAAAATGCAAAAAAACATTCAGAAAAACAGCATTGCTGACAGAAAAAACAGCCGGAAAGCGTTTACGCTGATCGAAATCATGATCGTTTTGTTCATCATTGTCATGATGGCGGGAGCCGCTGTGCTTGCGTTGAACGGGCAGCGTGCGTCCGCGCAACGCCGGATCACCATCACTTATGTCAAACAACTGGCACAAGCCCTTGAATTTTATCAAAACGACATTGGTCAGCCCCCTTCTACGGAACAGGGACTTGCGGCATTGTTAAATGCGCCGTCCGATCTGCCGAATCCGGCAAAATGGAACGGACCCTATTTGAAAGACAGTGCCAAGGATACGGATCCTTGGGGCAATCCGTATCAGTACATTGCTCCGGGACAGCATACCCGCGACGGCTTTGATGTTTGGTCATACGGACCGGACGGCATAAACGGCACCGAGGACGACATCGGAAATTGGACATCGGACTAATAAAATGAGCGCGGCGGACATACGTCCCCTGTTTTTTCATTGTTATTTTTTTAACAGGATTTTCAGGATTATGCAGGATAAAACAGGAGTCCTTGCCGGATGGGCAGTATTTTTGTCATAAAAAATCCTGTCAATCCTGAAAATCTTGTAAATCCTGTTAAAAATTTCTTTTTCTTGCTGTGGTCTGCCGTCTGCAATCTGCCGTCTTTCTAAATTGCCCTGTCCGGCAAGGACTGTCCTCCGCTCTCAAAATAGCATCTCTCCAACAATGACT
>JAIRPZ010000330.1 GCA_031256755.1 Planctomycetaceae bacterium | reverse complement strand
TGTTCGCCGGTGCAGGCAATATCGAAAATGGCTTTGCGGTCAACGTTGTTGTCCGGCAGTTGTTCAGGGTTGCGGAACGTCAAACTGACGATTTTGCTTTTCAGCGGCAGGACGGCGTTTAGGAAGTCGATGAGCATATCCTTATTCGCCTCTTCGCCGAAGAGTTTTTTGAACCCGAAGTCGGTATAAGGATTGATATAACGCGTCATTTTATCGGTCATTGCGGGTTGCCTTGCATGGACAGGACGCGTTCATTGTACCGCATTCCGGCAATGCGGGAAAGAACGGCGGAGAATCCTCTCTTACATCTTTTTTCTTTTCTGATAAAATATCGACCGTTGAATGAAAACAACCGGAATTTTACCACTGTGGTTGAAATCCCGCCCCTTTTAACTTAACCCCAAGGAGATTACAATGACAAAAAGCAATCCTCAATCCTCAATGAAGTAAGGGCTGGGTTTCTTCTTGTATTTTTTCTTGCCGTTCCTTTTCTTTTTACCGGCTGCGGCGGTTCTTCCGACAATTCTTCTGCCCTTGCGGGCAGGTGGCAAATAGACCCGGGGCAACCCACGCACGGCGTGATAGAAACCACGCACGGCGTGATAGAAAAATTGGAACTCTTAAAAGACGGTACGGGAATCGTTGATAATCAGGGAGTCACGTGGAAGACGCAGGGCAGCCGTTTCTATCTTACGGCTCCTTGGGGAGCAAAAGCCGTTGATTACAAGTTATCGGGTTCGGTGCTTACGTTTACCGACAACGGTACAAGTACCGTCTACAAAAGACCGGAATTGCTGGAACGGGAACGAAAGAAAGCAGAACAAGAAGCAGCGAAGCAGGTGGCAGAGGCAAAAAAGAAATTAGAAAAGGACATAGCGAAGATAAAGCGTCTTGTGTTCAAGATTAAAGGCGTTGAGTTTGCGTTCCGCTTAACGAATGATTTTTGGATGGCGGAGACGGAGACCACGCAAGCACAATGGAAGGCAGTGATGGGAAATAATCCTTCGGCGTTCAAGGGGGACAAACTGCCTGTAGAGAGAGTCAGTTGGGACGATTGTCAGGAGTTTGTGAAAAAACTGAACGCGGCAGCGGTCAGGGAAATTCCGTCGGGCTTTAAGTTTTCTTTACCGACTGAAAAGCAGTGGGAGTATGCTTGCCGTGCGGGTTCCACAACGAACTACTATTTCGGCGATGATGAAAAACAACTTGGCGATTATGCTTGGTATGGCGGTAACAGCGAAAAGAAAACACATGAGGTTGGAACGAAAGTACCGAATGCTTGGGGCTTGTATGATATGCATGGCAACGTGTGGGAGTGGACGGACAGTGCCTCGTCCGGTCATTACCGGGTGTACCGCGGCGGCAGTTGGCACTACGGCGCGGGGGATTGCCGGTCGGCGTCCCCGAGCTACGACCTGCCGGAGGGCAGCAACCCCGACTTGGGCTTGCGTCTTGCGCTTGTCCCAAGCAAGTAAAAGGTACGTCAAAAGCGAAGAGCGGCGGGTGCTGCCGCACGCTCTCTAGTTTGTTTTTTTGGACAGGATAAAACAGGATATTTTTGAGTTTCTTTTAATTATTCTAAAAATTCCGGCAATGCGGAAAAGAACGGCAAAAACGGTTTCACGAAGCCATTTTGCCGTACATTTTTTTCATCCGTTCGACAATCGAAGAATGCATCTGGCTGACACGGCTCTCAGAGATTTCAAGTGCCGCACCGATCTCACGCATCGTCAGTTCTTCATAGTAATACAGGATAATCACCATCCGCTCTGTTTTGTTGAGTCCTTTTGTGAAAGAACGTATGAGATCGATTTTGGCAAGCCGCTCTGTCGGGTCTTCGCTGCGGCGGTCAGGCACAGTATCCATCTCGCGCATATCTTTTGATCCGTCATTTTCCGACCACGTTTTGTCCAAACTCGTGATGTTGATACTGTGCGTTTCGGCAAAAATCTGGTGCAGTTCTTCGCCGGAAATACCCATATCGTCCGCAACTTCCTGATCCGTCGGCTTGCGTCCGTAAACCTGCTCCAGCCGTTTGTACGTGCTGTTGAGTTTCGTTGATTTCGACCGGATTCCACGCGGTGCAAAATCCATCGACCGGAGTTCATCCACCATCGCACCGCGTATCCGCGGCAGACAAAACGCCTCAAACCGCACTCCCCGATTCGGATCGTAAGAAGCAATCGCATTCATTAAACCGCAGGTACCGACTTGGATCAGATCGTCCAGTTCAATGCCTTCCGGCAGTTTCGACCAAATCTGTTCCGCTTTGCTCTGAACAATGGAAATATACCGCTCCACGAGACGGTTGCGCAGTTGATCCGTCGGATTTTTCCGGTAAAGCGACCAAAGTTGATCGGTGTCGTCAATCCGCACCGTGTCCGATTGCACGTCCGGTAAAGGAATCACCGGTGCCGTGTAGGAAATATGCCGTCTGTGTGTTTCCGGGAGGAGTTTTGTCATCTCCGTTTTGATTACAAGGAATATTTTTTTAACTTCACAAGACGGAGAATAGGGATTTCCGCCGATTGACGGAAGAGCAAAATCAAACGGAAAAACCACGCCCGTCCGGCAAGGACTCCGGCAGCCACACAACCGGCACATCCTCCGGTAAATAATCCAGCAGCGATGCCCCCGCCGTGCTGCAAGACCGCAGCAGCGTCAGATCAATCTCCGGCACTTGTTCCAGCGACCGCTGCGTTGCCGGATCAAAACGGCGGATCGATTCCACCGTATCGTCAAAAAATTCAATCCGCACCGGCAGATTCCAGTCGGGAGCAAAAATGTCGAGAATATAGCCGCGAACCGCAAATTCCCCCGGCAAAGCCGTTGCCGCAGCGGCATGAAAACCGTTATCGGCAAGATTCCGGCAAAATTGAGTCATGTCAACGCGGTCATTGACGGCGAGAATTTGTGTAGATTTTTTCAGAATTTCCGGCGGCGGCACGTGCTGCTGCAAGGCGGGCATTGATGCCGCAATCACGCACGGCTGTCCTGTGCCGGATAGTAAATGTTTCAGAATGCGGAGACGTTCTCCGTCGCCGGCGGAACCGGCGGCAGCGTGCGTACCGGCTTCTTCTTCCGTTGCGAGCGGCGGAAAATAAAAGACACGAACATTGTTTCCGGCGGTATTTTCAACGAAAACTTCCATATCGCCGGCAGCCCTTTCGGCGGATTCTTCGGTTGCGGCGGCAACGAGGAGTGTTTTGTGTCCGTCCCGGAAAAAGGATTGACCGAGGGCAACGGCGGCAAAAGCGGCGGAACTGCCGGCTGCTCCGTCAATGGAAACCGGCTGCCCGCCCCGAAATGATGCGGCAGCGGCGGCAAAAGGTTCGTATTGATGCAGATACTGCCAAAGGTCTGACAGAGGCATAACCGGTTTTGAAGGGGGTACAAAGGAATGTTATTGTAGTATCTGCCGCAAGACAGAGCAACCGCCGTCCTTGCCCCTGCCGGACAGGCATTTGGGGCGTGTCTGCCGTGTATACTGCCCATCCGGCAGGGACAGCACGCCGCTCTCTCCGTTTCCATTATCAAATTTCCCATTTACCCGTAATCCATCATCTTCTTTTAATGATTTTGATGATTGGTTTATTGTCTATGGTTATACAGTGATACAAATATCTGATATACACCGGGATAAATGGAACGGTATTAT
>JAIRPZ010000035.1 GCA_031256755.1 Planctomycetaceae bacterium | reverse complement strand
TTTTTATGAAAAAGAACCGTTTGTCCGGAGCGTTTACGCTCGTTGAATTGCTTGTCGTGATCGCCATCATCGGGATGCTGATCTCGCTGCTCTTGCCTGCCATACAGGTTGCACGCGAATCCGCCCGCCGTATGCAGTGCAGCAATAATCTGCATCAGCAGGGTATCGCCTTTCACACCTATCACGATGCCAAAGGCGGACTGCCCTACGGCTGGGATGAATACGGACTCGCATGGAACGGCTTAATCCTCCCCTTCATCGAACAGCAGGGACTTTGGTCAACAATTGTTCACGAAGAAACCGGCAGCAAAACCGTTTGGCCTTTCGGTGCGGGGAACTGGACGCAAGGAACATCTTACGGAGACAAGACCGGCTACGACCCCTCGCTGCAAGGACCGAATGCCGCCGCATGTGCCACGCTCATTCCTCCTTATCTCTGCGCCGATTTCCCGCACCAGCGGCAGGTCAATAACCAGCAGATCATCGGACGCGTGCAGGCAAGTTATCTCGGCAGCAGCGGTTCATGGGCTGCCTGCGATATGGCGACACACGTAACCGGTGCCGGTTTAACCATCAAAGCCAATGAGTGCATCAGTCAATCCCACCTGAAACAGAACGGTATGCTCTTCATGATACAAATGACCCTGCCGAATCTGAAAAAGTCAGGCAACGGTCTTACCGGCTTGTCCTTCGACAACGTCCCCAAAGGACTTTCCAATACCATTATTGTCGGCGAAGTGGCGGGCGATGTGAATTACAGCAACAACGGAAACGCCAATGACCATTGGTATATCGGAATGCCCCAGTCCGAAGGCGATTTTTCTCCTCCCGGATACACAACCAATACTGATTACTTCGGCGAAGATGTTCACGGTTATTATTCCAAGAAAGGAAGCGAGTTTTCCGAGACCATCGGTTCAGGATATACCATCGTTAACTCCCGCTGGAAAACTCCGTCACTGGATATGCGTATCAATCAGTTGGCTTTCGGCAGTTATCACCCCGGTTCGTGTCTGTTCCTGCGGGTGGACGGTTCGGTTTTCACGATGGACGAGAATGTCGACCTCGGTGTTTATCGGGAACAGTTCAGCCGGGGAGAATACTAACTCGGATCCTTGAAAACGGCCGATGAATGAGCGGCGGGACATGCGCCCGCCGGTGCCGGTCGCACGGGCGGTATTTCGGAAACGCCCCAAATATGCCTGTCCGGCAAGGACTCCTGTTTAATCCTGCACAATCCTGTTATCCTGTCAAAAAAATTGGAAAACAAACGGCGGGCGAATCCCCGCCGCATTATCTTTCTTGCTGCCGTCTAATTATCAATTAAAATACCGCCCGTCCGGCAAGGACTACTTTTTCTTAGCGGCGGCTTGGAGTTTTTCTTCCTGTTCGGCGGCTTGTTCAATCGAACCGACATACATAAACGCCTGTTCCGATAAATGGTCCCATTTGCCGTCCGCAATTTCCTCAAACGAGCGTATCGTGTCTTCCAGCGGCGTAAATTCCCCCTTCTTGCCGGTGAATACTTCCGCCACCATAAACGGCTGCGATAAGAAACGCTCCATACGTCTTGCCCGATGAACAACGAGTTTGTCCTCTTCCGCTAATTCGTCTACGCCGAGAATCGCAATGATGTCCTGCAATTCCCGATACCGCTGCAACGTCCGCTGCACCCGCCGCGCACAATCGTAATGCCGCTGTCCGACATACTGCGGGTCAAGCACCCGACTCGATGATGCCAGCGGATCCACCGCCGGATAAATCCCCTTTTCGGAAATCGCCCGTTCCAGATAAATGAACGCGTCCAACTGCCCGAATGCCGTTGCCGGTGCCGGGTCGGTCGGGTCGTCCGCCGGAACATAGACCGCCTGCACCGATGTAACCGCCCCGCGGCTCGTGGAAGCAATCCGTTCCTGCAATGCCCCCATTTCCGAAGCCAGTGTCGGCTGATAACCGACCGCAGACGGCATGCGTCCGAGCAGTGCCGACACTTCTGAACCCGCTTGGGAAAAGCGGAAAATGTTGTCCACAAAGAGCAGCACGTCAGTTCCGGTCGCATCGCGGAAATACTCCGCCATCGTCAATGCGGAAAGAGCCACCCGGAGACGCGCCCCCGGCGGTTCGTTCATCTGACCGAAAACCATTGTTGTTTGGTCAATCACGCTTCGTCCGGTGTCACCGATTTTGGCTTCGGACATTTCAAGCCAGAGGTCGTTTCCTTCGCGGGTGCGCTCGCCGACACCGGCAAAGACCGAATTTCCTTCATATTTCGAAGCAATACGGGCAATCAATTCTTGCAGAATAACGGTTTTCCCCAATCCGGCACCGCCGAATAAACCGGCTTTTCCGCCGCGGACAAACGGAGTTAAAAGGTCAATCACCTTAATACCGGTGGGAAATACTTCGGTTTTGGTGGCGAGTTGGGTGATTGCCGGAGCATCGCGGTGAATCGGGCGGTATTCGGTGGCATTGACAGGACCTTTTTTGTCCACCGGTTCGCCGAGCAGGTTGAAAACGCGGCCGAGTGTTTCTTTGCCGACAGGAACGGAAACGGGAGAACCGGTATCGAGACAATCCATTCCCCGGACGAGTCCGTCGGTGGTGCCGAGGGCGACGCAGCGGACTTTTCCGCCGCCGAGATGCTGCTGGATTTCACCGGTCAGGTGAATACTGATGCCTTTTTGTTCGCTGTCGATTTTGACGGCGTTATAAATAGCGGGCAGTTGATCTTCTGCAAATTCCGCATCGAAAGTGGAACCGATGACTTGGGTGATACGACCGATATTTTTATTCGGGGATGCCATGCTGTGCTGTTTGAAAGGTGGGTGTGACGATTTCGGTATATTATAACCGCAAAAAAGGGAATGTACAAGGCAGGGACAAAAATTATTTTCCCTAAAACGGAGAAATCCCGCCGGAGAAAATCTTTTCGGATTTTCCGGCATTGTGAAAATCTGATCAAAATGTATCAAAATAATGCACCGGTCATGTTCATGGTTTATTCTGATGCACATTTCTTGCGGAGAATCCATTGACGGAATCCGTTCCCAATCCTGCCGGACATTTGATTTTTAAAATTCCCTGAAAAACAGGTATTTTTGCAGAACCGGCGGTCTTTTTTGTAAAAAAACATGGTTTGGCACGGGGTATGCATATAATCATTCTGTTGCCGGACAACCTGTACGGCAGCAAAAATCAGAACAACCCTTACCTTTCGGAGACATTAACCATGAAAACTTTATCCTTTGCATTCGCCGCTTTATTTGTTTTTTCAACCATTGACCTTTTTGCGGATACGTTAGTCGGCAGACCGACAGAGAATCGATTAACGGGTCAATTCAATTTTACAGTTTATATGCATGGTGCCCGCAACGGCGGTTCGTACACAGACGGACAATATGTTACAGATTTGGATACCGGTATTGATTCCAGAGTATTTTGCATGGATTATACAACATACACAAGCAGTGCGATGAATAACAGCAATGTCGGACAACTCTATCACACTATGTCTCTTGCCGATGCGGATTCCGCATTTTATTCCGACTTGCAAAAGGAACGGCTTCAATCCCTTTTTGATCACGTGTATACAAAGGCGTACAACGATGATTACACGCCGAATGATCCTCTGTATTCTTCCATTTTTCAGTTAGCCGTCTGGGAAATCGTACACGAGACATCCGGCAAATTGGACATCACGAGCGGCTCCTTCGGCATGTGGTCACTTCAGGAATGGAATGAGGAAGCGGGACGCTGGGAGGCACACAATAATACGTATTGGGATTCCGATAAGCAGGAGTGGATTGCAACGGGTTACCAAACACAGGCAAGCAAGGACTATTGGGCAACGTATTATGTATTGCGGGATTGGTTTGATGCCGTCACAAACAATAAATGGGATGCTTACGGATATGAAGAAGACCATGTTGATTTAACTGTGTATGTTGCCGATGGGGGAAGAAATGTAAGCCAAACCTTGATTGGTGTCAAACACGAAACAACTAACGGAAATACGGCGATCACGCCGGAACCGGCAACGATGCTGGTGATGGGATTGGGCTTGACCGGTCTTGCTGCGGCAAGAAGATTCCGCAGAAAATAGGTTTCCGGTCTTTATTGGTGAAAAAAAAGAATGTTGGAAGGGTGACGGCGGGGACGGTTTCCGTTCCTGCCGTTTTTTTGTCGGTATTGTGAAAACCTTGTCAAAATGTATCAAAATAATACATACAGTCATATACATGGTTGATTTTGATACATGTTTCTTTCGGAGCGTACATTGACGGAATACTGTCTTGAGCCGGCTGAACACCTGATCTTTCGCTCTTATTATTTTCTCTTCCACAAATAAACAGGTATTTTTGTCAAAAACAGGTCATTTGGCATGGAATCTGCTCATCATTTTATTGCCGATCAACCTGTAATTACGAACGATCACCACTCTATTATTGGAGGACTAGCCATGAAAACTTTAATGACTTTTACCGTTGCCGTTGCCGCTTTGGTTGTTTTTTCGACAGCAAGCCTTTTTGCGGACACGTTAGTCGGCAGACCGACAGAGAATCAGTTGTCGGGACAATTTAAGTTTACCGTTTTCGGGGGCGGAGCCGCACCCGGCGGTCGGTACACGGACGGACAGTATGTGACAGATTTGGATACCAATACCGATTTCAGGGTCTTTTGTATTGATTTATCAACCCCGACAAGCAATGCGATGAATTCCGGTATCGGACAAGTTTATCAAACGATGTCGCTGGCGGATGCGGATTCCGCATTTTATTCTGACTTGCAAAAGTTGCAACTTCAATCCCTGTTTGATCATGTGTACACGAAGGCGTACAATGACGATTATACACCGAACAATCCCTTGTACGCTTCCATTTTCCAGTTAGCCGTTTGGGAAATTGTACACGAGACATCCGGCAAATTGGACATCACGAGCGGCTCCGTCGGCATGTGGGCACTTCAGGAATGGAATCAGGAGGCGGGACGCTGGGAGGCACACAATAATACGTATTGGGACCCCAATAAGCAGGCGTGGGTGGCGGCGGGTTACCAAACACAGGCAAGCAAGGACTATTGGGCAACGTATTATGTATTGCGGGATTGGTTTGATGCCGTCACAAACAATAAATGGGATGCTTACGGATATGAAGAAGATCATGTTGATCTGACGGTGCTTGTTGCCGAAGGCGGCAGAGATAAAAGCCAGACGCTGATCGGTGTCAA
>JAIRPZ010000238.1 GCA_031256755.1 Planctomycetaceae bacterium | reverse complement strand
TCCGTCAATCAATTATCGTAATGATTAGAGCGGTCTTTTTAGAAAAAGCGGTCGTTTTGGGCATGCCGGATGAGCGAGCGGATACCGTTATAAGCGTTGTAGGAGTTAGAGAAAATAGGGAAAATGGGGAAAGACGCGGCAGTGAAGAGGAGAGAGACGGCAGAGAAGAGACGGCAGTTCGCAGACGGCAGACGGCAGATTACAGACCGCAGAGAAGAGATTGCAGACGGCAGACGGCAGTTTGCAGCAAGAAAAGATACCTCTAATCTTTCCCCCTTTCTTGCTGCGGTCTGCCGTCTCTTCTCTGCCGCTCCTTCTTACTTTTTGCTCTTTTGTTTTTTGCCGGATTTTGTTAATCTCCGCAAAATGGGGAGTTTTCGGCAGCACATGACATGCAGTACGGCAGCCGGCGTTGCCCTTGGCGGGATCGCTTACGCCGCCGGTTTTGCACCGCCGGTTTGTGCAGTTTCCGCCGGTTTGTGCAGTTTCGCCGGAATGTTGCCCGACATTGACAGCAATACCAGCCGTTCTTTTCAGGAATGTATCTATCTTGCTTCCGGTCTCGGCTGTCTCTTGTTTGTCCAGCGTCTCCGGCAATTCGGCTGGGAATCGGACTCGGTCATTCTCGGCGGAGTGCTGGCGTTTTTGCTGATCCGATTTGCCGGAGGCGGAATTGTCCGCAAAATTACATCACATCGGGGAATGATTCATTCGATTCCGATGGCGGTTTTTGCCGGCGAAGTGACGTTTTTTATGACGGTCGGTTCCGTACAGGATCGGGTTCTCAAAGCCGCCGCCTTAACACTCGGTTATCTTTCCCACCTTATTTTGGACGAAATATGCAGCATTGACTCAACCGGACGGATTCCCCGTTTGAAAAAATCATTCGGAACTGCCTTAAAATGGTCTGATCCGAAACGGAAACTGCCGGTTCTTTTACTCTACACATTGGTTATTTGTCTCGGCTATGCGGCGTTAACTCACCCGGAAGTCGTGGAACACTTAAATTCCGTAACGGCGGAATCTGCCGGAACACTCCTGCCTGTTTTTTTGAATCCGGCGGAAAATGCTGCCAAAAGCACAGCGGCAGAAGCCGCAGAATTTTTGCGGCAAAAAGGGACAACACCGGAACCGGCAAGAAAATATGCCGTTTCCGCTCTGAAAGAGACCAATGCGGATGTGTTCCTTTTTTCACGCGGGACACAGCCGTCCGTTCCGCCGGAAACAATAAACAACAGAAAACTGCCGGGGACGGAAAATTCCCCGGCAATGCCGGTCGGAGACGGTATTATGATGGATTTCCCGTAAACACCGCTACGGAGCATAGTAGGTGTCGCTGTCCGGCAAAACTTCATTGTCTGTCGGAATATACACCGATGCAAGCAGCACTTTGGTCGTGCCGGTTTTAATGTACCGAATCAGCGTATTCTTTTCGTGCCGTTCCAATTCGCTGAGGGAATCGGCAGGACTGTCGTCAAGCCGGGTAATGACATCGCCCTGCCGCAACCCGATACCGTAAAGCGGTGAACCGGTCACCGGATCGGATGTTAACCGCGCCGCCGTAAATTTGTAATTCGGAATCTGCATTTTTTCAATACGGAACGATGCTCCCAGTTTCGGCGAATAGGAACCGCCTGCCGTTACGGGAGCCGGTCTTTCAACGATGACCGGCCTTTCCACCACAACCGGTCTCTCAACAACAACGGGTCTTTCCACAACGACCGGTCGGGGCGGCACGACAACCACAGACGGCGGATAACGGTAGTAATCGTAGCGTGAACTGCCGCTGGCAAGAGCGGCAATACCGCCGATCGCGTGCAGCACTCCCGCTGCCGTATCCAGCCCGTCATGGTGATGATGATGGTGCGGCGGCGGAGGCGGGGGCATCGGCGGTCCGAACGGCGGACGCGGAGGACGCTGCGCCGCTGCCGGAACGGCAAACAGCGAAAAACATAAAATAACGGTCATCACAACCGCTATACGCTGAATCTGCACATTGCTGAATAATCTTTTCATTGTCCTACCCTTCTTTCTGATTGATGGTTTACCATTCTTTTCATGGGAAAAAACTCTCTCACCGCGACACACTGTTCCCGATTATAGAGCAAAAAGAAACATTTTCAACAAACCCGATACCGAATTTGCACCCGCAGCGACAACTTTATAAAGGAAAAAGGGAAAAATTGTTTTTTGCTGTCAATAACTGTTATCAGGGCTGCCAAGTTCTGTCGGTTTTTGACCGTTTTCGTGACATTTTTCTTTTACCAACAAAAGAAAACATCTGTTCTTAACTTTTATCGACATTTTATAAACCGGTTTTTGACCGTTTTTCCGCTTTTACCGATTTTCATAAGTATTGATCGGACAAGTGTTTTGCCCTGTTTTTAGGAATTATGAACAAAAAACCGACAGACATATACTACAATTACTGATTAAAATTCATAAACTGATGTATTGTATGTAGGAATGTTGTATGGGCAAATATAAAACAGAGAACATAAAAATCATAAAATTTCATGGCTGCCAGTACATCATTGACGCATGAACAAAATTCTCTAAAATAGATCGTCTATGAGTTACGACATTCAGTATATCAAAAATCTTGTTGCCGGTCAGCACGACAAAATCCGGCAGTTAAAAACCGAAATTGCCTATACCATTGTCGGACAGGAAGCGATGGTTAACGGCATTCTCACCGGTTTGCTCACGCACGGGCATATTCTTCTCGAAGGAGTTCCCGGTCTTGCGAAGACGACCGCCATCAAAGCCGTTGCGGATGCGGTAGCGGCGAAGTTCCGGCGAATTCAGTTTACTCCTGATTTGCTGCCGGCGGATTTGATAGGAACCATGATCTATCTGCCCGGCGAAGGGACGTTCAAAACACGGAAAGGCCCGATTTTCGCCAACTTCGTGCTTGCCGATGAAATCAATCGTGCGCCGTCAAAAGTGCAGTCAGCACTTCTCGAAGCCATGCAGGAACGGCAGGTTACCATCGGTGATGAAACCTATCCGCTGGAAGGGCTTTTTCTCGTGATGGCAACACAAAACCCGATTGAGCAGGAAGGAACGTATCCGCTGCCGGAAGCACAGGTTGACCGGTTCATGCTGAAACTGAAAATTACTTATCCCAGCAAAGAAGACGAGCGGCAAATCCTTGACCGTGCTTTGCAATCTCAAGAGTTGTCGGCACAGGAACAGCACCGCAGTCGTTCTCTGCCGTCTTCGCCGGTGCCGGTGATCACCGCTGCCGATATTGCCGAAATGCAGTCGGTGACGGAACAGATTTACATTGATCCGAGCATTCGGGATTATATTTTATCGGTTGTCCGGGCAACACGGTTTCCCGGTGCGGCAGGGTTGAAACCGCTTGAGCCGATGATTGAGTTCGGTGCATCTCCGCGTGCGTCGATTTTTCTCGGCAAAGGGGCAAGAGCGGCGGCCTTTCTTGCCGGTCGGGGTTATGTGACACCGCAGGATGTTAAGGACGTTGCGTTTAATGTTCTCCGGCACAGAGTGGTTTTGACGTATGAAGCCGAGGCGGAAGAAATGACTTCGGAAGATGTGATCGCTAAAATTTTGGATACTGTACCGGTGCCGTAGTCAGAACGGAGGGCTTGCCGGAAAAAAAATTTTCGGTTATAATGTTTCCCCGTTGCCGCTGATTCGGTATTTCTGCCGGAAAGATGCACGCCTGAAATGTCTATTTTGTTGTTCTGTCTATGAAATGTGTTGTTGTAACGCCGGAAAAAACCGTTTTGACGGTGGAATCCAAGTTTGTTGTTTTGCCATTAATTGACGGTGAATATGGAGTTCTGCCCGGTCACGCACCGCTGGTTGCCCGGCTTGGTGCCGGAGAACTGCGAATGACGGAAACCGACGACCGGCAGACGAATTTTTACGTTGAAGGCGGTTTTGCAGAAGTGCTTGATGATACGGTTGCTTTGCTGTCGATGTATGCTGTTCCGGCAGCCGAACTGGATTTAGCCGCTGCCGAATCACAACTTGAAGAAGTGTTGGCACGTCCGTCACATACACCGGAGTTGGCAAGAATCCGCGAAGAAAAATTATATTATCAGCGGGCAAGAGTCCGTGCCGCTCAAAAAAACAAACGGTAAACAGCAAAAGATCATTTGTTTTGAACGCACAGCGGAAAATCAGCATTTTCTCTGAAAACCGGAAACTGTAAAACCGGCGAAACAATGTCAAAAAGTCAAACGATTATCCGTGCGTCTGCCGGTTCCGGCAAGACCTATCAGTTGAGTAATACGTTTCTTCGTATTCTGTTTGACAATCAGGATCGGATTGGCGAAACTGTTTCATCTGTTCTTGCTTCGACATTTACCCGGAAAGCCGCCGGAGAAATTCTGGATAGAATTTTTCAGCGTTTAACCGCCGCCGCTCTGGAACCGGAACTCATCAATAACCCTGCAAGCGAATTCAAAAGAGAGGGATTTCCGGTTGATCCGGTACTGCTGCAACATATTGTTACAGAAATTGCCCGGAATCTTTATAAAATCAGAATTTGTACACTCGATTCCGTTTTCAATAAAATTGCGTCTTCTTTTTCGCTCGAATTGGGTTTACCTCCCGGCTGGACAATCATTGAAGAGGCGGAATACTCGGCTGCTGTTAATGAAGCCGTCCGGCGGGTTCTGCAAAAGAAGCCGGACGAAATCAATGCGCTGCTTCCGCACGTGCAGGAATATCAGTCCGTCCGCATTACAAGTGCCATTGCCGATCTCGCCAAACAATTGCTGCCGCTTGCACAGGAAACCAGTGCCGGTGCGTGGGATCACGAAAAGGAACTCGCAGAATTCACGCTTGGGAAAATGACGGAAGAACAATTACGGCAGCATATTGAACCGTATCTGAACGCAGAGCAGCGGTACCGAATACTGCCGCAAAACAAACCGAAAACAAAAAATGCTGCACCGGAACCGGACAAATTATTTGTAAAAGCGTTCGATAAACTGATCGGAGAAGTGCAGCATTTGTTAGCCGTTAAAAGTGCTGACGACTGGAAAGTCATTTTGAAAAACGGACTCGGCGAAAAAGTGACAAACAAGGAGAACCGCTTTAACAGAAAACCGGTTGAAGGAGAGTTATTAGATTTCATTAGCCGAATTGTTCGTCATGCGACCGCCATACAGATTGAAATTCTGATTCACAAAACAAAGAAAACGCGTGAACTTCTTGATTTTGTACAAAAAGAGTTGGAAGATATTATGTTTCAAAAAGGAGGATACCGGTACGATGACATTACATTCCGGCTTGGACAGACATTCCGACATAGCAAATCCACATTATCACAAAATGTTCTTGCTCACCGGACAGATACCGAGACGGAGCATCTTCTGTTGGACGAGTTTCAAGACACCAATCCTCAGCAGTGGAGTATTATCCGTCCGTTTACCGATGCGGTGATTCAAAGCCGAAACAGCACATTTTTTTGTGTCGGTGATTTGAAACAAGCGGTTTACGGCTGGCGCGGCGGGGAAGCCGCGATCTTCGATGCTGTTGAACGTTATCTGACTGACAGCGGTGTCAAACCGGAAGATATTGAGCATTATGAGGAAATGAACCGGACAACCCGGCGTAATTCGCAGGCAATCATTGATACGGTGAATCGAGTGTTCCTGCCGATTGCGGGCAACGAAGCCGTTTGCAAAAAATCCGGCGAAGCCGCTCTTTGCTGGGCGAACTGGTTTGGTAAAACGGAACATCAAACGTTGAGCAAAACGAAAGGGCATGGCTGCTGTGTTTTTGAATATGTTCCCGATGAAGAATCCGGCGATGAAGATATGCCGGACAATGAAGGAAACAAATCAGACACAGACAATTATGATGGCGGAAAAATCGTTAACATCAATAAACCGTTTTGGAAACATACGATCAAACGGGTTGCTGATCTGCACCGCAAACATCCGAATGCAAGTATCGGCGTTTTGTTTCGGGCGAAAACAAACATTCCGGTTATTCTGCACGGTTTGAAAAAACAGCAGGGGATTGAAGCGAGTGATGAAGCAGGCGTACCGCTGACCGATTCCGCAGCCGTGCAGCAGATATTATCAGTGATGACGCTGATTGATCATCCCGGCGATACGATAGCCCGGTTTCATCTTGCTGCCGGTCCGCTTGCCTGTCATTTACCGTTACAGAAATATGATGATCCGTTGGAAGCGGCGGTTGTTTCCCGAAAATGGCGGAAAAAACTGATGCAAAACGGCTATGGTGAGACCGTCAAAGAGTTAGCCGGTTTTCTTTCTCCGCATAAAGAATCAATTGATCGGCAGCGGCTTGATAAATTGCAGGAACTTGCGTACCGGTTTGACAGCCGTGCATCAGGAGTCCGCACCCGTCTGTTTATTGAAACAGTAAAAGCGGAACGAACGGAGACACAGACCAGCGGCGTGGTTCGTGTGATGACCATTCACGGTGCGAAAGGTCTCGAATTCGATATTGTCGTTTTACCTGACCTAACCGGTTCTCTTATCAAACCGCCGAAGAGCGGGGTGATTTCTTATACAGACGCAGATGAACCGGCAAAACCGGCGGATATCGTGATCCGATATGTCGGCGATACGCTGCAAAAAATTTTACCGGAGAAATATCAAAAAGTGTTTCATCAGTGGCAGGCGAATCAAATCAAAGAATCACTGGCGGTTTTGTATGTTGCCATGACAAGGGCGCGGAGTGAACTCGTGATGCTTGTGCCGGAAAAAGGTATTGGTATGACAAAAAACGGAGAGTATTCCGCAACGTTTGCCGGCGTGCTTCATGCGGCACTTGCAGGAAAATTCAATGCCCCGGGTGCATTGCCGACCGTCTTGTATCAAACCGGCGATCCTGACTGGTTCATTACCGGCGGAACAGAGGCGGAACAAAAAATCAAGCCGCCGCCGGTGATTTGGACAGGGCTGAACCGTAAACGGCTGCTGCGTTATCTTCCGCGTGAAAGTCCTTCCGGCAAAGAAGGCGGCAGAAAAGAGGGAGAAGATTATACGCCGGTCAATAGACCGCATACCGCATCTTCTGTCCGGCAGCCGCGCGATGCCGCTCTGTTGGGAACGGCTGTTCACGCATGTTTTGCCGCTGTGAAATGGATTGATGAAATGCCGGATATAAAAACGTTACAAAAAATTGCCGAAAATGTGTTGA
>JAIRPZ010000112.1 GCA_031256755.1 Planctomycetaceae bacterium | reverse complement strand
GAACAAAGAAAATTGTCAAGAATAAAAACTGCCCGGCAGATTCCTCTTGACCGATTCCGCCGGATTTTTTACACTCCCTTGTGAAAGTATTACGCAAAATCGGAGCCGGTCTCTGTTGGTTCATACTGCTTGCCGTTGTTCTTGCGGCAGCCGGAGCAGTCATTTTCTATGCCCGGCTTAACGATAAAGTGCAGCAGCACATCCTTGCCGAACTCGAAAAACGTTATCCAAACCTGCACATCCGAATCGGCAGCACCCAAATCGCCGAAAACCGGGGCGTGTCCGTTAAAGACATTGAATTTGCCGTACCGAATCTTTCCGGCAAAACCCGAAAACTGCTGCATATCGGCGAACTTTTCGTAGAAGCACCCGTCAATCTGCAAACGCTCTATCAGAAAAAATTTCCGATCAGCCGCATCACCGTTAAAAATCCGATCCTCCGGGCAACACGCTATCACGACGGAACGTTTCGGGAATTACAATTTCTTGCCGAAGGGTTTGCAAACACAAACGGCGGACTGATGCCTTCTGCACCCGCACCAATAGAAGTGGAAAATGGTGTGCTGCTGTATGACGATGCCGGCAAATCAGCGGCACCGCTCCGTCTGACCGGCATCAATTTGAACATCACGCCGGAAAAACAAGGGAAAAACCTGCAAATAAAAGGAGCGGCGGACGGCGATCTCTTTCGGCGGCTTACCTTTGAAGGAGCGGTTCAGCCGGAAACGAAACAGTGGCATCTGACTGCCCAGTGCCGGCAATTCGATTGGTCGGATGACCTTTGGCAATATTTGCGGGAACAGACGGCAGACGGCAGGCAACCGGTGAAAAACGGGACAGAGAAAAACGGAAAGACCAATCTTTTGATTGCGGTTCCCGGAAATCATTCCCGTTCTTCCGCACCTTTCACTCCCCTCTGTCAGGGGCAATTTGATCTCAACATCACCGCCGTTTCAGATAACGAAGCCGATTTCGGCTGCCGATTTGCAGTAACCGGAACACTTTCGCACGGACGGATCGACATTCCGCAAATCAACCGGACACTGACGGAAATTCAAACCCGCTTTGAAATCACCAATGAAAAAATCGTCATTGACAAACTGACCGGCAGCGGCGATTCCTGCCGGTTTGCCGTTTCTTACATACAGGAAGGACTTCTCCGAAAAACCAAAGCGGAACTCGCCGCTAATCTTCGGGATTTTCCTATTGACGAAAACATTGCGGAAATTTTGTCGCCGGTTTTGCCGGCAACGTTTAAACAACTCCTTGCCCGATTTGACTACAACGCCGCTGCCGATATTCACGGAAACATTGTTTTTGACGGTCAGCGGTGGATTCCGAAAACAATTTCGATGCTGGTTTCCGAAGGCGGGTTTGCGTACAAACCGCTTCCTTACCGGCTGGACCGTCTGACCGGCAATCTTTATATTGATGAATCGGCTTCGCTGCATTTTCATTTTGTTACAAAAAATGATGAACAGGTCAGGGCGGACGTAGAAGGACATTATCATAATATTTTCGCGGATCCCGCCGGTTCGGTAACGGTGATCGGCGATCATGTGCCGATCGACCAGAAACTGTTCCGGTCATTGCCGGCAGCGGTGCAGCGGACAGCGGAATCTCTGAAGCCGGAAGGCAGGATCGATGCCCGATTGGTCTTTACACTGCCGCCGGGTGATGCGCCTCTCATCAAACAAATCAGTATTATTCCTGATCATATCAGTTTATGTTACGAAAAATTTCCTTATCCGCTTCGGGATGTCGCCGGACTGCTCAAATCTGACGGCGATGCGTGGCAGTTTGAGAATTTTACCGGACGCAATGGTTCCGCCGTCATCAAAGGCAGCGGATATTTGCATCCCGTACCGGTGCAGAATGGTATAACCCCTTCGCCAAACGCCCCGTTGAACGCCGCTGCTCCTGACGATTCAGCCCCTCAAGAATTGACGCTGATCTTTTCTGCCGAAGAACTGCCGATAGACGAGCAAATCGAAAAAGCACTGCTGAATCCTGAACAACGGCAACTCCTGCAAGGACTCAATGTCAGCGGTAAGGTCAATCTTTCGGCGAATGTGAAGTACCGAACCGATGATAAACATCTGCATCTTGCTTTTCAGGCAACACCGCTGCCGGGATTGTCGATCATGCCGGATCGGTTTCCTTACAAAATTGAAAATGTCGGCGGCACACTTTTTTACGAAAATGGTCATGTCTTTGCGGAAACACTGACCGGTACGCATCGGGACACAAAACTCCGCAGCGGGTTTGACTGCCGGTTTGAACCGAACGGTCCGGCAGTATTACGGCTTGTCCCGCTTGCCGTTGATCAAGTGGTTTCGAACCGGGAACTCTGGGACGCAATGCCGAAGAACTTGCAGGAATTCATGGAATCGCTGCAAATTTCCAAGCCGTACAACGTTTCCGGCGGCATCGAAATCCGGCATTTTCCTAACGGCGAACAAACGGCGGGCTGGGATTTGAACTGCGTGCTGCACCGGAACAGCACAAAAATCGGTCTGCCTGTTCCGATAGAAAACATTTTCGGCACGGTTCGCTTAACCGGTCAGTCCTCGCCGAAACAATTTTTGCTTAACGGCGAACTCAATCTTGATTCGCTGACGGTCAACCATTTCCAAGTCACACAGGTGCGGGGACCTTTCCGGTTTGACGGCAGACAGGTGCAGTTGGGAATACCGGCAAACCGGTTAACGCCGCAGATAGCGGCACGTCCGATCTCTGCAAAATTCTGCGGCGGCTCATTGATCTCCGAAGGACTGGTGTATGTGGGCGGCGGCATTTCGTACAGTATCAATACGGCGTTACACGGAGCGGATCTTGCTGCGGTTGCTCAGGAGATTGAACCGTCTGCGAAACGGATGTCGGGAACGTTAAATTGTGTGAATGTCAATTTGCAGGGGAGCGGAACGAAGTGGGAGGCACTCGGCGGGACGGGACAAATCCAACTGCGTGATGCCAATATGGTGGAAGCACCGGTGATGATGCGTCTGTTCCGCGAGTTGCGGATTAAGGAGACCGACCCGAATGCCGGCATGTTTACTTCGGCGGATATCAATTTCAGATTATCGGGTTTGCAGATGTTTTTCGATCCGATTATTTTTGAGGGGAGTGCGGTTTCGCTGTACGGAAACGGCGTGGTGCGTTTGGACAACCGGCAGATGGATTTGACGATGAAGACGCGTCTCGGCAATCGGCGGACGCATATTCCCATCGTAAGCGATATTATCGGCGGAGTCGGCGATCAGATTATTCAGTTGCAGATAACGGGATTGGTGAGTGATCCGCAGGTTCGGCGTGTTGTTTTGCCGGAGATTCAAAAGGGCTTGCAGCCGGCGGAAGAGACCTCGGCGGAACTGCCGCTTTCCCGCAGCCGCCCAGAACCGTCTTATCCGCTGAAGCGAAACCCGTTTTGATACCACTTAAAGATACTGAATTCTGTTTCAATTATCGAAACAAAAATCCTGTTATATCATGTAAATCCTGTCTAAAAATTTCTTGTCCGAAAATAACGGAGGACGCATGTCCTCCGCTCTCTCAATACCCCCCCAGCAATGACTACAAACCGCTACTCATACCTGCATCAGCGTAAGTTCTGTCGCTGCTGTCCAACACCGGTTGCTTTATGATCGGTGACGGCGACGGCTTCGGTTTGATGATCGGTGCCGTATTGCCGCCTGCCGTAATAACCTCCGAAAAACCTAGGATTCCGCTCCTAAGTGCTATGATCCTTTTACCGACAAGATCGTCAGTGAGCAGCAATTCGCAGTTGTTGTCACCGGACAAGCCGGTGTCAATGTTGCTGCTGTTCGGTTCATCGATGAACCATAGAAAAGTGTCTTCGAAGCCTAAGCCGGTAGATGTTGCCGTAAGTTTTTCTCCGACTACGGGCGTTCCGCTAATGGTTATCCTACCTGCTGCCGTCACCTTGAGTGCCTTGCTCACGAAAACTTTGCCGGAAGTAGCGGTTCTTTTTACCCGGACATATTTATTGAAAAGAGTGCTACCAGAGACTAGGCGACTATAGTCAGAGTCGTTGCTGCTGTCGTGATCTGTGGCACGAATCTCACCCTCAACGCTGGTGACAGGTTGCCATGCCGTTGCCGTTTCGGAATCGGCAAATTCCCAAATAAAATCGAAATCATCGGTAAAGCCACCGTTGGGGGTGACTCCATTGAATCCCTGTCCGACCGTGGTCGCGGGTCCTGTCCAAATGTCAATGTAAACAATCGGACCAAAAGGATCGCTCTCAATAACCTCGCCGGAGGCAAGAGATCTTTTGACCCGGATATAGCCGGTATGATAAGTATCAAGCGTGAATTCGCTGCCGTTTGTACCGGCAATATCATCAACCGCGACACCGTGCCATTCCGTTTGCATTGATTGTGTCCGTTCCCACGTGAAATCGCCGGTAAAGTCGCCGCCGGAAGAGGTTGCGGTGAGTTTTTGGTTCATTTCGGGTATTCCGCTAATGGTTATGCGGGGACCGGACGACGGAGTCACCGGACCGAGAATATGCTCATCTTTGCTGGCAATATCATTTCTTTTTGCCCGAATGTATTTGCCTTCGAGAGACGCATCAAGCGTCAAGGTATCGCTGTTTTCACCGCTGATGCCGCGGTCGATAGTGTTGGTATTCCATACCGATTCTGCTGCGGTTTTGGAATCTGCCCATTGCCAAGTAAAAACACCGGTGAAGACGAAATCGCCGGTCGGGGTGGAGATTGCGGTGAGTGTTGCTCCGGTTTCGGCTGTGCCGCTAATCGTCACCGTGCCGGAGTTATTCTTGTTTGTGCCGCACTCACATCCGGCAAAGACGGCGGCGAGGCAGAGTAAAAGAGTTGCGAAAGCGTATTTCGCCGGAGTAGTCCTGCGGGGAAATTTACCCCCCCCCCCCAATGTGTTTATTGTGACGCTAGAAACGGCACAAACCGTTTTTTCCTTGCAGACGGCAGCAAAACCGGCAGGATTAGTGATGTTGTCTAATCGAATCTTGTTCATCGTTTTTTCCTAAAAGGATTGTTAAAAAATTACGCCGAAACGGCAAACTTTGCCCAAACGGCATCAACGAGTGCAATATACATTGCGAAAAAGAATTGTCAAGAAACTCAGAAGGGGAAGGAGCAAAAAAGAAATTGACTAGAGCGGGGGACAGTTCCTGTTGATGGTATTTTTTTAACAATACTGCCCGCCGCGCCCAAACCTGTTCCCGGTGTCATTTCGTTTTTTCCAGCAGTCCTTTGTAGTTCCGCATTACGAGGTGGCTGTCGATTTTATCGACAAGGTCAATGATAACACTGACAACAATCAGCAAACTCGTACCGCCGAAAAAGCCCGCCAAAAGGTAATTTTCACTGCCGACAAGCGTGGTCGAAATAACGTTCGGCAAAATAGCAATCACCGCCAAAAACGAAGCCCCCACATAAGTAATCCGCACCATCACCTTTTCGAGATAATTCGACGTTGTCGAACCGGGACGGTAACCGGGAATGAACGAACCATAATTTTTCAGGTTGTCCGCCATATCTTTCGGATTAAACGTCACCGCTGTCCAAAAATAGCAGAAGAAGTAAATGCCGACAATGAACAGCACAATATAACTGAACGTCTGCCGCTGGAAAACACTGTTCCAAAAAGACCAGAATACCCCCCATGACGTTGTTGTATCCCCTTTGTCGAGAGCCACACAAATGACCTGCGGGAACATCAGCAAACTGCTGGCAAAAATGATCGGCATCACCCCCGCCTGATTGACACGGAGCGGCAAATACTGCCGGGTTCCGCCGAAAGTCCGCCGCCCTTTAATGTGTTTCGCACTTTGTGTGGGAATACGCCGCTGTCCCTTCGTGATGTAAATGACTCCGACTACAACCGCAATAAACAGGGCAATCAGCACAATCAGCACTTCCACGCCGAGTTGCGAACTATCTGTGCCGAGCCGGAGTCCGCCGCCATGTCCGTTGAGCCGGGACCAAAGCCGACCGAGTGCCGCCGGCAAGTTCGCAATAATTCCCGCCATAATCAGCATGCTGATCCCGTTGCCGATGCCGTATTCGTCAATCTGTTCGCCGAGCCACATTAAAAAGGTGGAACCGGCGGTCATTACCATCACAGCAGTCAGAAACCAGCCCCAGGCAAGATGTCCGTCGGAATCGGTCAGAGCGGAATTGTACAAATTATATCCGCCGATGAGACGGACATAGAAAAAACTTTGGAAAAAGCAAATACCGACAGTGGCGTATCGGGTGTATTCGTTGATCTTTTTCCGCCCGCTTTCCCCGTCTTTCTGCAATTTTTCGAGGGGAGCCCAAACGGTCGCCAGCAGTTGGAAAATAATGGAGGCGGAAATATAAGGCATAATCCCCAAACCGAAAATCGTCAGCGTTTCAAATTGGGTTCCGGTGAAAACGGAAACCTGCGCCATCAGTTGGGAGAGCATACCTTGCCCGGACCACATCGCACGCATTTTTTCGACATCGACAATCGGCAGCGGAATCCACCAGCCGATACGATAGACCGCCAGCAAACATAACGTGAGAAGGATTTTCCGGCGGAGTTCGGGAATCGAAAAAATAACACGCAGTTTCGATAACATTGCTGAATTTGGCAAATTTTCTATGGACAGATCCGTATTATACCGTAAAAACGGGAAATTACAAGGGGGAAATTCACCGGGGTTCAAACAAAGCCGCGGCGAAGACGGAACGTCCGTTTTCGGCGTTATTTTCCGTTGTATTGTTCATACGCATTTTCGATTTGCGGCAACGTGACGTTGCTGCGGTGAATCCAAACGCGGTAACGGAGTTCGAGTTTTTCGTCCGGCTGAAATGTTTTGCCTTTCACTCCGGGATAGCCGACACAGAGCGGTCCGTAATAGCGAGTCAGCCACGTCGGCGGGTAATCAGGATGATTTTTCGGAACGAAAATCGCCGCACCGCTCTTTTTGTCATCAAACAGCGACGTATAATCCGCCCAAGCAAGCGGCGTTTCCGGTAAATCTTTCTCCGCAATGCCGGTCGGAGTTGTGATACGGTTCACTCCCTTTTTTCCTGTTAATGTGATTGGCGGACGCTCGTCCGGCGGAACGGCAGTTGCCGGTTTGAACCGAATCGAAAAACCGCCGTAACTTTTCCCTTCGCTGCCGCGCAGCGTCACCGGCTTATCGACCGGCTGCCAGGTCAATTCAAAATCAACCGCCCGGCTGGTGAATCCGTCCGGTTCGGTTTGCCGCCGGCGGACAATGACTTTGACTTGTTCGGTCATTATTTTCTTTCCGTCTTCCGGCTTGCCGATGAACCAGCCGTTCTCGACGGCAAACACCGCTTTTTCTTCGGAAACCGTTTTCTCAATCCAGCGGACAAAATGCTGTTTCAATTCGGTATTGCTTGTCCAGAGGTCGTATTCTGTCGTTTTGCCGTCCGGTTCGTGAGTGCTGACGTGGGGCCACGTCCAGAATATGCCGTGATGATGATAATGGTCTTTCGGGGCATTGTCCGTCAGGATTTCGCCGTTGATTCCGTGAAGCGGATGAATGTAGCAGCCCGCTGTCCGCCGCTTGTCCGTTTTCGGAACGTTCTCATGTTCAATGGTACCGAATTGATACGTCAGCACCGGCAGCAAACCTTCGGTCAGAGTGAGTTGCTTCTTGTTGTTTTCGGCGAAGCGGAATGGTTCGGCGGCAAAAAGGGATGAACTCCACAGCAGGCAAAAAACGACCGGGAGATTTCGGATAATGCTGCCGGTGTAAGCGGCAGCGGAACAGTATAAACGGCGTGAAAGGAAAGGGCGTGAAAGGAAAGACATCGTGAACTCTGATAAAGGAAACCGGTCAAACATACCGCCGCTATTTTACCCGATAGGAGTCGTTGATGTTAGTCCGGCGGTGTTGAAAATGGAAAAGTAGAAAAGAAAGCGGCGGGCAGTCCTCGCCGGAGGCAGTATTTTAGATAGGACTGACAGGATTATCAAGATCATTAACGAAACAAAAATCCTGTCACTCTTTCCGCTCAAAAATACCCCTTTGCTTCGTTCAATGCTTCGGCAATTTTGGAAGCATCTGTGCCGCCGCTTTGGGCAAAGTCCGGCCGCCCGCCGCCCCCCTTGCCGCCAATAACCGGCGTGACCCGGCGAATCAAATCCACCGCACTGTATCTGCCGACAAGGTCTTTCGATAAACCGCCAAGCAGCGTCACTTTACCGTCCGCCGCAAGTGCAAGCAACACCGCAACGCCCGCCTCCTTGCTGCGAATATGGTCAAGCAACTCTCTTGCAGCAGTTACGTCAATATCTTTCAGTTCGGCAGCAATGAATTGGATACCGTTAATCTGTTGCGCTGACTTGATTAACTCGTCAGGATGAACCGCTGATTGCCGTCTGCCGTCCGCCGTCTTTAACTCTTTCTGCAATTTTTTCACCTGCGCCTGCAAGTCCTCAATTTTCGTTACAATATGTTCCGGCGAAACTTTCAGCGTTTGCGCACAGGCGGCTAAAATATAAGCGTTGTCGATGGCATACTCGGCGGCTTTTCGTCCCGTGTAAGCCGTAATACGCCGCGTTCCCGCTGAAACGCTTTCTTCCGAAATAATCTTGAAAAAGCCGATTTCACAGGTGTTGTGCAAATGCGTTCCGCCGCACAATTCAACACTGTCGCCGAACCGCACGACGCGAACCGTTTCAGGATACTTTTCACCGAAGAGCATCATGGCTCCGGTCTTGCGGGCTTCTTCGATGGGCATTTCTTGAACGTCGCCGGGAATATACTGCAAAACCAATTTATTGACATCATTTTCAATTTTCCGCAGCGTGTCTTTGTCAATGGCTTGATGATGAGTAAAATCGAACCGCAGCACATCCGCATCGACTTTGCTGCCCTGCTGTTCGGCGTGTCCGCCCAACTCATTACGCAGAACATAATGCAGCAAATGCGTTGCGGTATGAGCGCGGGACACCGCTTGATGATGCGGACAATCTCGTCTTGCTTCAACAACGTCGCCGACAGAGATGGTTCCCAATTCGATATGTCCGATGTGGACAATTAAGTCGCCATCAATTTGAGTTTTTTCAACAACGAATTTTTGAGTTTCGTGTTCCCCAATGCATTCGTCATCCTCGTCGTAGTCATATTCTTCACTAATAAATACTCCTATATCGCCGACTTGTCCGCCTTTTTCCCCATAAAACACTGTTTCGTTAATAATGAGTTGCGCGGTTTGCCCTTCTGAAACAGAATCAACGAGTTTGCCATCGACAACGATAGCGAGAACCTCTGCTTCATCTATTGCCACAACATCATTGTTATACCCGCAAAATTCTGTCCGCTTGTACTGTTTCTTGACGCTTTCGAGCGGGTCGTTTTTGAAGAGCAGGTTTTTCTCGGCAGAACCGGAAACTTCGCCGTGATGCTCCATTTCCCGCTTGAATCCTGCCCAGTCGAAACGGTAACCCCGTTCCGCCGCCAGCGTTTCAAACAACTCCGGCGGAAAACCAAACGTCTGATACATATCAAAAATGTCCGCACCGGAAATACAGACCGCAGACGGCGGACGGCGGACGGCAGTTTGTCCGGCAGACAAATCAGCGTCTTCGGCTGTCGGAAGACGGCTGCCGGCTGCCTCAAATATTTTTTCAATCCGTTCAATACCGCTGTCAAGTGTCGATAAGAAATGTTCCTCTTCCGTTTGAATCACTTTTTGAACACGTTCCACCGTTTCCGACAATTCGGGATACGGAACACGCATTAATTCCGCAACTTTCGGAACAAGTAAATGCAGAAACGGAGTGCTGCCGTCTGCCGTCTGCTGTCTGCCGTCCCGGATTTGCCGCCCGTCCAGCACTGCACGGCGGAGCAATCGCCGGATAACATATTTTTCCTCTTTATTGCCGGGATAAACATTTTCGTGAACGGCAAAAGCGCAAGCCCGGATATGGTCGGCAATGCGTCTTAACCGGCGGGCGTTGTCAGCGTTTTTCGGGTCATCGTCCTTCGGCAAATAAGATACGCCGAGAACGTCGCCGGCGGTTTCCACAAGCGGACGCAGAATGTCGATGTGATAATTCGTATCCACACCTTGCAGAACGGCGGCGCAGCGTTCCAATCCCATTCCGGTATCAATGTTTTTGCTCGGCAGCGGACGAAGATTATTCGGAGGTTCGCCCACTCTGTTAAACTGTGTGAAAACGAGATTCCAGATTTCAACGGGACCGACCGGGGTTTCGTGATAGATTTCGGAACAGGGACCGCAAACGCCGTCGGGACCTTGTGACGGTGCAGAGGCGGGCCAGAAATTTTCGTCTTCGTCAAGATACTGCAAGCGGTTCGGCGGCAGTTTGATTTCATCGAGCCAGATTTTTGCGGCTTCGCTGTCTTCTTTATAGACGGTGGCGGACAGTTTAGCGGGGTCAATGCCGAGCCATTTTTTATCGGTGAGAAATTCCCATGCCCAGTGAATTGCTTCCCGCTTAAAATAGTCGCCGAAACTGAAATTGCCGAGCATTTCGAAGAATGTGTGATGATAGGCGGTGCGTCCGACGTTGTCGATGTCGCCGGTGCGCAGGCATTTCTGGCACGTTGTTGCTCTTGTGAATTCGAGTTTGACGCGTCCGAGAAAATGGTCTTTGAACTGGTTCATTCCTGCGGGAGTGAACAGGACGGACGGGTCCCATCGGGGAACGAGAACGTCAGACGGTTTTCGGACACATCCTTTGGATTGAAAAAATGACAGATATTTTTCGCGGAGTTCGTTTGTGTGCATGTTATTCGCTTACAGCGTCAGCGTTTCAGTTATTATGATTTTAGGAGGGGATTATTATAACGGATTTTGGGGAAAATGTGAGAGAGGGAGAATTGTCCCTGTTGACACCCGCTTTTCCGCTGTATACAATAGACGGAAATTAAATACTGGTCGCAAGTTTTACCTTTTGTGTTTCCAAGCACTATCCGGTACGCCGGTTGGAATCATGATGAAACCGCGCAAAACATTGCGTTTCCCGCAAGGGGACGTTATGAGCGTGGCTTGCGGGTTTCGGTGCGCCGGCTCGCAAGCCGTTTGCATTGTTGCGTCGTTGCACGCAATCCTCTGGTAGTGCGGAGTTGGAACTCGTCAGGAAGGTAACGTGACGTTCCCGTCTTTTGACGTGTCTGTCTGCGGTCTTTAACCCCTAACCCCGTTAATCCCATGAAATGTTTAATGAAACACTTTTTTCCCATTTGCGTGATTGCACTGTCCGCAGCGGTGCAAGTATTTGTCAACACTGCCGGTGCAGCCGAAGCAACGCCGCAGGGTGTGTGCAAGACATTCACCAAGAATCCTGCCATCATCACCCACAACGGGCAGCATCCGGTCAGAGATTTCCGCAATCTTGTCGAACTGAATGCCGAAGTTGCGGACAGCAGTACCCTTATCGTGACGGGCAAAGGCGGCAACAAATTTAAAGTCCGGTTTGTCGGAGCGTCGGCACCGGCACCTCAAGCGAAAGATTTCCTGCAAAAGCAAATCGCCGCTGCCGGCGGGAAAGTCGTGATGTTTCACGACGGGCTTCAGGATAACAGAGACGGAAACAACCGCCACGCGCGGCTGGTCTGCGTTATCAACCGGCAGGGCGAATTGGTATGTCTTGACGAATTGCTTATCCGTAACGGTTTGGCAAAAGCCGCTGCCGGCAATTATTCATCGAAACCGTATTTCCAGCAAATCAAACCGAAAGAAAAACCGGACAGCCCGAATTTTCCGACGACCGGTAAAGAAAAAGCCGGTACAAAACAAAGCGAAACCGGCAGCGGATTGAATACGGAAAAACGTCCTGCGCCGAACAGCGATGCAATTATTGCTGATTTGTTTGCAAAACAGTTGAGCGATGTGCAAGTTGCCGGCAGCGGCGTTGTTGAGAAACTGCTTGCGGACGACAACGAAGGAGACCGACATCAGCGGTTTATTCTGAAACTTGCAAGCGGACAAACGCTGCTTGCCGCTCATAATATCGACATTGCTCCCCGCCTTGCCGGGTTAGCGGCAGGCGATACGGTGGAGTTTTACGGCGAATATTATTACAACGCGAAGGGCGGCGGTATTCACTGGACACATCGCGACCCGGCAGGCAAACATACGGACGGCTGGCTGAAATGGAAAGGGAAAATGTATCAGTAAGTGCTGTCCGTAAGCATTTCCGGCACGTTGTTGCTCTTGAGAATTCGAGTTTGACGCGTTCGTGAAAATGGTCTTTGAACTGGTTTATTTCTGCGGGAATGAACAGGACGGACGATTTTCGGACGCATCCTTTGGATTGAAAAAACGACAAGTATTTTTTGCACAGTTCGTTGGTGTGCATGGTCAAAATCGTTGTCAGAAAACGGTGTTAAAATTGCGGATCAGAACCATTCGCGGTCAAGATTAACGCAAAACGAACTCGCTGCAATGAAATGATATGATTGCATCGCAGTCATTTGCCGGCGGGACAACGAATGCGAAGTTCATCGATTTTATTCGGGACGATTTATGTCCGCATTTTCATTGCGGCGATGTTGTTGTGAAGGACAATTTACGGCAGCATAAACAGGCGGCGACGTTGCCGTGTTTTGTATTTACCGCCTTACAGTCCAGATTTTAATCCGCTAGAGTTGAGTTTCTCAAAGGTGAAGACGGTACTTCGCAAACGCTGTATTCGTGATATGAATAAGTGATTACGGTTCGTTAAAAATGT
>JAIRPZ010000103.1 GCA_031256755.1 Planctomycetaceae bacterium | reverse complement strand
CGGTGTGTTCGTAAATCAGAGGCATTGTCGGGCATTTTCATCGGGCATGTCCGCTGTGCGGTGCAGCGGTAAAATCTACTCTGCGGCAAGGGCTGCGTCAAGCCCCTCTGTCGCATACGCAGTCCGTTTCGGAGTATTACATTTGGCGAGCGTTTTGCGGTTTTGCTCTCAATTGTTCTCTCACTTCCCGTAAAGTATGCTCTTTCTTCTTCGTCAGACGCACTACCGCTCCCGCCATTCCCGTCAGGAACGTCCAAACCTTCCCCAACGCCGCGCTCCAAAAAACGTGTTTGTCTGCGCCGTACTCCTCTCTTCTCCAAATGCAGGCAATTCTCCACCTCCCAATGGCGAAGAATAGATTCCTGAAGGCGAATCTTTGCGATCCCCTTTTTTTACAGACAAGTTTGTCGTCCGGTTCCCGCTGTTTGACACCGGAAAAAATTAACGGGAACTGTTCCGGCACCTTCTTGTAGTTTGCCTTCACCTGAAAAATATAATCTCGATGATATTGATAAATCACTTCACGAAGCGGACGCTGCCTATAAACCGCATCGCCGGTCAATATCGGCACACCGGCTATGACGGTGTGAAACGGATGGGAGACCCCGTGTTTTGACCGCGGGGCGACGCGGTGGAGGCATTGCAGGAGTCGGGCGGCGGCAGGGGCGGGCGAAGAGGACATTGCGGACTCCGTTGGAAATGGAGGAACAGAAGTAAGTATCTGTGCTTAATACGAAAGAATAGCAAAAATGTCGGGTAAAAATTCGCAAGTCAGGAAACTCCGCAACGGACTGGGTCAAAGTCACGAACAGCCGCAAGTCCTCTTGACTTTTATGCAGGAAAACGGCATACTGCCCGAAACCGTCCGGCATTATCGGCGGAACAATCCACAATCCTATCGCACTCTATTTCCGCTTTTTTACCGCTATGACTTTTCCCATGATTTTTGTCCGCCCGTCATTTGTCTGCGTGTCCCTTTTTTCTCTTGCCGCATTTTTTACAGAGGCATCTTTCGGGCAAGAATCCAAAACATCCACGCTCGAACACGCCGCCAAATTAAAACCAATTCAAAACGATGTCGAAATTGACACCCTCTCGCCTGAAGAAATTGCCCGCTGCGAACTGGTCGTTTCCGAAGACAATCGGGTCATGAAAATCCTCTCGCCGCAAAAAGTACCCCTGCGGATATTCAGCGATACCAACGGTGATCCGAAACGGCAAGTCGATCAGTGGTCGTATTTTGAAAACGGCGTTGAAGTTTATCGGGAACTTGACACCGACGGCAACGGCAAACAAGATCAGTTCCGCTGGTTAAACAGTGCCGGTACCCGATGGGGAATTGACAAAAACGAAGACGGCATCATTGATTACTGGAAAGAAATTTCAGCTGAAGAATGTTCCCGCGAAGTTGTCCGCGCCTTGGCAGAGAAAGATCAAAACCGGTTTCTCCGCGTTGCTCTTAATGAATCGGAATTGAAAGATCTCGCATTGGGAGAAACATTGAACGCCGCTGTTGCCAAGAAAGTTGCCGCACTCAAAACGGGTTTTGCCGCTGCCGCCGCTGCCCTCGCCCTGAAAGGAGATACGGAATGGTATCAGTTAAATGCCGTGCTGCCCGGTATTGTTCCCGGCGGCGAACAAGGCAATAAAAACGATTTATATGTGTACGAAAATGCGGCGGTAACGATCAGCGATTCGGGAAAAGCCCGGCAATTAACACTCGGCACACTCATCAAGATCGGCAATAATAATTGGCGGGTTCTTGATTTACCGAAACCGTATGACGACAATGCAGCGGTCTATACATTTATCCAGCCGGCGGCAGGCAGTTCAGGAACGGCGGACAGCGAAGTTGTGGCGATTATGAATCAGGTTCAGGCATTACAGGCGCAGATTCCGGCATTGCCGGCGGAACAGCGGGCCGGAAAACATAAACAGGTGGTCGGACTGCTGCTTGAAATTGTGAAAAAATCGACAGCGCAGGAAGAGCGTGATAACTGGATTCGTCAACTGGCGGATGTCATTATGGAAGCGACGGGACGCGGGGAATATCCCGAAGGACAAGAACAAATCGCCACGGTTTTTACAACGGTCAATAAAGCCGGTATGGAAGAATTGGCAGCCCACGTCCGCAGCAGGCAAATTATGACGGAATACTACGTTTCTCTTGCGGCGGGTCAGGATCAAATGAAGGCGTATAATCAGTGGCTTGCCGACCTTGAAGCCATGGCAGGCAAATACGAAAAAACGGAAGCCGGCAAAGAAGCCATGATGCAAATCGCTTCATACAAAGAAACGGCAGACGGAACAAACGAAGAATCAATTAAGTGGTACACGAAGGCGGCGGAATCCGCTCCGGGGCAGCCGATAGCGGTGAAGGCGCGGGGAGCGATTCGGCGGTTGACTGCGAAAGGTAAAGCCGTTCCGTTCAGAGCATCCGATACGGCGGGCAAACCATTTGATATTGCGGACTACAAAGGAAAGTGGGTGCTGCTTGTTTTTTGGGATAAGAATTCTGTTGCCCAGTTGCCGATTATCAAGGCGGTAACGGACAAATTTGAGACAGCCGGTTTGACGGCAGTGGGCGTGAATCTTGATGCTGATGCGGCAGTGCTTCGGACATCGCTGAAGAATGCACCGGCAAACTGGCGGCAGCTTTATGCGGCGGACGGGTTGGATGGTGCAATTGCCGCTTATTGGGGCATTACCGCACCTCCGTATATGATTCTCTACAATAAAGAGGGGGGAGTTGCTGAAACGCCTATTCCTTCGGCGGAGGATTTGCAGCAAACATTGAACGGACTGCTGAAAGAGAATGCCAAAACAACACCTTAGCGAGATTTCCGATGTCATTCGTTGTTGTCCCTGAAACATCGGGCGGCACGGCACAGAAGCCCCTCAAAACAACCGGAGAACACAACAACAGCTTCCGCTACCGCACCGCCCGTAAAACGGCAGGCTAAGCCCCGCCGTTTGTCAGGTGTCTGATGACAGATAAGTTCATTTTCCAAAACTTATCATCAGCAATAGTGTATCACAAATCAAACTTTTGACAAGAGGGGGGAACTAAATAACCCAGCAGTCCGGTAATTCATTTCCCGAAGAGAACGCCGTTGTTCCGTTACAGACACTCCCGACTAACTTTCGTCTGTTTTTGTTTGTTCAAAGAGTTGGGCTAAATCGGCAAAACTCCGCATCGGCTCTTTTCCCTGCTTCATCTTTTCCGTAATCGGTTTCACCTCTTTTTTGACCGGTGCCGATTCAAATGTCTTCGGCACACGATCCCGCAACCGGTCATCTTTGCGAAATGAAGAATTGTTCCGAGATTTATCCGAAGACGAATGTTCCCGATCCTTTGCATTGTTTCCCCTTCCCCGTTGTTCCGGCTTCGACCGGCTGCTTTCAAATTGCCGCCTGTCAAACGAACGACGATCCGATGCCGGTTCAGGAGACACCTTCTCGTGCGGAACTTCGGCTGCTTCCCGATTCTTTACGGGGTCCCGTTGCGGACGTTCTTCTCCTTTTTGCTTCGGCGAAGACGGCTGCCGTCTCGCCTGACCCGGCGGCAGCAATGTGAGCGACACCCGCTTTTTCACCGAATCAATTTCCGTAACCCACACATGCACCATATCGCCGACCGCCGTCCGATCGTGAGCATCCCGAAGATAACCGGTCGACATTTGACTCACATGCACAAATCCTGACTCCGGTAAACCAATATCGACAAACGCCCCAAATTCAGTGACATTCTGCACCGTTCCCGACAAGGGCTGTCCCGGTGTCAACTCGGCGAATTGCAGTGCGTGCCGCTTCATCACCGGCATAGGCAGTTTTTCCCGCGGATCGCGTCCCGGATGACACAATTCCTGCAACACACTCCGCACCGCAAATGGACCGGCATGCAGTTCCTCCGAAAACCTTGCGGAAAGCGTTTCGATTTTTTCGGCATAGACCTTATCGGCAACTTGTTTTATGCCTTCCGCTGTCCGCAAAACATCGGTCGTAAAGCCGAGTTTTTCCAAAATACCCGCTGCCAATTCATAACTTTCCGGGTGAATGTTCGTCGCATCCAGCGGATTGTCGCCGCCGGTGATCCGCAGAAAACCCGCCGCCTGATGATAGACGGTCTCATTGATCCCCGGTACACTTTTCAAATCCGCCCTGTTTTTGAACAATCCATGTTCACGCCGGTACTCGCAAATCCGCTTGGCAGTCATCGGGTTGAGACCGGCAATATAGCCGAGCAGAGCCGCCGTTGCCGAATTCAAATCCGTTCCGACAAAATTAACGCAGGATTCAACCACTTCCGCCAGCATTTGTTTCAGATATTTTCCTTTGACATCGTGATAATAGATGCCGCTGCCCAAACTTGCCGGCTCAATTTTGACCAGTTCTTTCAAGGCATCCTGCAACCGCCGCCCGATAGAAATCGCTCCGCAGATAAACGGGTCTTCATTCGGAAATTCTTCTTTCGCTGCCGGACTGACGGCATACATGCCCGCTCCGGCATCGTTGACCATCACATAAGATAAATCGGCATCAGCAAAATGGGCGGCAAGCATTTTGGCAACCATTTCTTCGACATCCCGGCTGCCGGGTCCATTGCCGACCGCAATCACAGCCGATTGGTATTTGCGGATCATTTCGGCAATGACTTGGGCGGTATGTTCCCTCCGCTCGGCATTACCGGCAAGGAAAACCGTTTCCGATGCCAGCAGGTTACCGAATTCATCAAGCGCAGCGGCTTTACAGCCATGCTTACTGTCCTGTTTGGAAACCGGAGCAATCGCAAGGACACGGCGGTTCGGCAACGGACGCTGCAAAAGCAAATTCCGCAGATTCCGGGCAAAAGAACGGATCGTATGCTTTTCCGCATATTCCGTCATATCGGTTCTTGCCTCCTTTGCCAGTGCCGGTACTACTAGTTTTTGCAGTGCATCATTCAGACAGCCGGTCAAAAACGGAGCATGAACGTGTTCCGCCGGAATACACAATTCTTTGACCGACTCCAAAATGCTGTTCACATCGGCTTCAATGGTAACATTCAGAATTTTATGCCGCTCGCCCCGATTAAAGGCAAGAATTTTGTGCGCAGGGATTCCCCTCAGTTTTGTTGAGAAATGGAAATAATCGGTAAACTGCCGCTCAAAATGTTCCCGCTGCCGGGCTTTAATGTCGATCTGTTTTTTCTTTTCCTCTTCCCGTTTTTTCTTTTTGAGCGTGTTTTGCGAAATGATTTTCGGAATTCCTTTTTCGGCTTGCGCTTCCTGAATTTGCTGAAACATTTCAGTAACTTCCGTTTCCGGCGATTCGGGTGATTCAGAAGTTTCCGAAACAGGAGAAGCAGCCTCTTCGCTTTCGGAGGAAGCAGAAATCACCGTCTCCGGCGGATCCTCTTTGGATAATTCGTTGACGGGTTCCTCGTCTTTGGGTGGTTCGTTTGCGGGTTCTTCATTTTGCGGTGTTTCATTTTTGGACGGCTGATCGCTGCCGGCAATTCGGGATTCTTCAGCAGCAGGATATTTCGGGGGATTTCGGGACGTAACAAGATGCCCATGCTGATAAAGGAATTCCCGGACACGGTGGACAAGTTCCGGCTTACCGGCAAATATATCGGCAATGATATGTCCGGCACCGAGCAGTGCATCCGCAACGGATTTGACGTTTTTGTCCGGATTGATAAATTCGGCGGCGCGTTCATCTAATTTTTCCGGCGGAACGGTTCCTTCGAGAATTTCCTGAGCCAGCGGTTCGAGACCGAGATTTTTTGCGGCGGCTGCGGTTGCCGGACGTTTCGGTTTGTGCGGAAGATAAAGGTCTTCCAGCCGTTTGATCGATTTGGCTTCGCGGAAATTCTGATCGAGTTCCGGGGTCAGTTTTCCTGCCGCTTCGAGGGTTTTCAGAATGGTCATTTTCCTTTCGGACAACGCCCGGGCATCGCGGAGTGCTTCTTCGATTTGGCGGAGCAGTTCCTCATTGAGATTTTTGGTCATATCCCGGCGGTACCGGGCAATGAAGGAAACCGGCATACCTGCATCAAGCAGATCGACAACGGATTGGACTTGTTCCTGCGGAAGGCGTACATCTTGGGCAAGATAACGGACGTTGATCGTAATAGGTTCGACCATAATTTTAATTTTTCAGCAGCCCGGCAGCCGGGCCGTCATTTCGTTTTAGCGTTAGTCCCCTGCGTTTTTATTTTTTGTTTCGGCAATCGGCAGCGGACATTGACCGCAGCATGATAGACGAAAAACGGAATTTGTCAAGATACGAACCGGCGGTCGGCGAAGGGTGATTTTTGCTCAAACGGAGAAAACCGAAAACATTGTTTTCTGCCCGTTGCAGAAGTTGCTACCGCCGTTCCTGCCCTTCGGACAAGATATTTCCGACTGTTTTACGGATGTATTCAGACGGGATCATTCCGAAACCGCAGTAACCCATTTCCAGCATGATTTTATTCATCACGTCCTCATCAACCGCCGGTTGTTCGGTTTCGTCCGAAAAATAAAAAGACAACAGCGACCGCAAAACCGATTCGGCTTCTTCACTGACCGTCTGCCAGCCCGGAAAGCGGTAATTCCAGAGCAGTTCCCACGCCCGAACTACGCCGTCTGCACTGCCCGTTATCAGCCGCCTGCCCGATATTTCCAACACCATTGACGTAACCGGTGCAGGATGACCTTCGATTTGAGATGCCAGTTGCCAATGGTCCGCAGCCGGTTTTTGAGTTCCGCTTGCAGCGGACTGCCGCCACACCTTGATCACCGGTTCCTTTGCCGAAGAAAACAGAAAGCGTCCGTCAGCCGATAACTCCAATGCCGTAATTTCGCCGATATGGGCTTGGATTCCGTGCGTCTGCGACGGAGAAGTGAATGTTCCCTGTTCCTGTGCGGAATTGTTTTGCAGTTTCCGTACAATAATATGTCCGTTTGCGTCTGCCGAAAAAAGCGTCCGCCGATCGGTTGAAATTGCAACAGCCGTGATCGGATACTGATGATCATGAAATGTCCGGTCGTTTAGCGGAGAACGGGTACCATCTGCTTTTCGAGGTAAAGGATAAATGGTAACGGAACCGTCATCGCTGCCGGAAACGAGATAACGTCCGCAGCGGCTGAACCGGACAGCATTGACGCTGCTCCGATTTGTGTACCGGTTCAATACGGTATTGGACAGCACATCCCAAAGCAAAACCGAACCGGCAGCATTGGCAACAGCCACGATATTTCCCTGCGGCGACAGAGCAATTTTCGTCAGCAATTTAATCCGCTCGCCGAAGCTTCGAATCGTCTTTTTTTCCGCAATGTTCCAAATATGGACAGAACCGTCCCAACTGCCGGAAACGAGAAACCGGGCATCGGTCGTCAAGGCAATGCTGCGCACCCAGTCCCGGTGACCGGTTAAATCCGCCTCGCGTCTTTGTTCTGCAATGTTCCAAATCCGAATCGTTGTATCCTGCCCTGCCGAGGCGATCAGATTCGCATCCAGCGAAACGGCAATGCCTGTGACCGGCTCGGAATGTCCGCTCAATGTGTGCGTGCAAAGTGCCGAATCAAACGATTCCCGAACCGTATGCCGTTTGATCTCATCTCCGATTCCTTCGGTTTCCAGTATATTCCGCATCGTTTCCCAGCCGGGAAGCGTTTTCGCTTTTTCCCATAATTCAAGAACGGCTGCGTAATCTTTTTGCCGGACTGCCTGCCGAATATCGTTACAAAAACGTTCCATTTCGGACTGCTGTCTGCCTGCTTCTTCGGCACTGGTCACGTTAGAAAGTTGCAGCGGCGCACGAAACGGCTGCCGGCACAAAGACGCAACCGACCAAAGCCGGAGTGTTCCGTTAGCGGTAAGGGTCAGTACAAACAATTTGTTCGGATCGAAATAGACGGCATCAATGGTATTTTTCGCGGTTGTAAATGTCCGCAGGCAGCGGCAGGAAGGGAGTTCCCAAATCCGCACGGTTCGATCTTCGGCAGCCGTTGCCGCAAATCGTGCATCAGGACAAAATGCCAGCGCAGTGATTCGGCCTTCGTGTCCTTGCAGCGAACCGATTTTCCGTTTCGTTTTCAGGTTGGAAATGTCGGCCCGGTTTTCGATGATTTTACCGACTGCCGCCGATGCATTGCCGGCAGCCGACCACTGTATTTTCTGAAACAAATAGGCAGCAGCCGTTGTACCGACACGGCGCATGGTGATGCCGTTAGGATCGGCGTAAAGTTCCCAAAGCAGATCATCGCTCAATGCCCAGCGTTCCGTATGAAACGTTTCGGTGTGTACGTCCGCATGCCCCGCTTTTTGCTGCGGAATTTTGAATGACCGCTGTATATGACCGGTCATTGCCGAAACGATTTGCAGCGTTTGCGGTTTGGCGTAAAACAGCAGGAATTCGCTTTTGCTGTCTGCATAGATGGAATGAGCCGAAGCGGAAACATGAGCGGAAGGTGTCAGTCCCTCATTGAAATCAGGAAGCAGCGTCCAACTTTCAACACACCGGGCATCGCCGGCGGCAACATTTTCTGTAACGGAAATTGCCCGGCGTATATCTTCCCGGTCCTCGATGGATAGCGCATTCTGAAACGCATCCAATGCGGACGACAAATTTCCCCGTTCCCGCTGCGCCAATCCGAGACCATAAACCGCACCGGAATTGTTCGGACGCATCTTGATCAGCGTTTCCAAACGTTCAACAGCGGCAGTGTCTGTCATTTGTCCCAGCCGCCACGCAATAATTGTCCGGTTATACGTCACTGCCGGATGCCATGGCTGCATGGAGATCGCCTGATCATACAACTTCACGGCTTCTGCCGGCTTGTTTAAGTCGAGAAACGATGCGGCACGGTTGTTCATGCTGTCCGGTGTCCATGCGGCACTTGCCGGTTTTGAGCGTGGAAAATCCGAATCTGTCAGTGATTTGTAAGCGCGGATCAATTCATCGGCAATCTGTTCCATGGACTCCGGTCGTTTCGCCGGTTCTTCTTCCAAACACCGCAGTAAAAGATCGGCAACGTCCTTCGGCATGGGGGGCGGTTCGAGCGCGGAGGGCATCCGTCTTCCGGCGGTGCCGTTTTTTTGTTTCAGAAAGTCAATGCAGACCTGCCGTGCATTTTGTCCGCCTTGTTTGTTGCAGGGCGGTCCGCCGACAAACATACTTAAAATGCTGACCGCCCAAGACCAAATGTCGGTTCGGACGGTGAGCGGCGGCACTTTATCGAATTCAAGTTTTTTGACCAGTTCAACGGCAAGATATTGTTCCGGCGAACAATAGCCGGGAGTCATGCCGATAGAAATCATGTTTGCCGGGTTATTCGGTGAGCCGGAAGATTCCGTTCCCGAATCCATCGGGGCTTGCGACAGTCCGAAGTCGGCAACTTTAGCGGTTTGACCGGACATCATCACGTTGGCGGGTTTCACATCGAGGTGCAGCAGTGTTTGCCGGTGAGCGTGTTCCAACCCCCATGCGAATTGAACGGCGAGATTAAAAATGCGGAGCAGGGCGGTATCTTGTCCCCCCTCGTAAAGCCGTCCGTTGAGTATCCAGTCGCGGAGCGAACCGTCCGGCACGAATTCGGCAAAAAGACGGGGAATACCGCCGATCCGCCGTACAAGATAGCAGGTGACGATATTCGGATGAAGACCGAGTTCGATCCACGTTTGTGCTTCTTTTTCGTAACTTTTTTTGCCGTGTTCGGTTTGAAAAAACTGCGGTTTGGGACTTTTGACGGCAAGGTCCATATCCCATTCGCGGTGATAGATGCGGTGAACGATGCCGACACCGCCTTCGGCATACGGGACGTTTTCGGCAAGCGGTTTGACTTCATAAATGCCGAGAACGAGATCGCCGATATTCCACAAGCCGGTTTCGGGAGCAAAGGGTTCTTTTGTTTTGACGGTTTGTGCCGCCGGGGCAGGGTGTGCCGGACATCCGTTTAGGGGGCGTTTTAGATCGAAAGCGGAATCGGTTTGTACGGTTGTATCGGAGATTTCGACCAGTGTAAAGATATTCCGGCACTGTTTGCACGTTGCCCGCTTGCCGATGAGGGAATCGTCAAGTTTGTAAGTTTTTCGGCAATGAGGGCAAACGGCAAGGAACATAATGTTTTTATCGGACTTGTTCCCTAACTGTTAAATCGTTATGGTATAGGGAGTTTACAGAATTTTCCATTTTTTGTCAACAACGGCAGAACGTATCACCTGCATGCTGGAAATGCCGAATGTCCAATTCAAATGCACCATCGGCATGACAAAGCCGGTTTTTCAGAAAATGCTTGAAATCCTGCAAGTTGCCCAAAATACACCATACAAACCCATTGTTAATGTTCTTCTTTCGCTTGCTGCGTTTTTCTCCCCGACAAGGTCAGCGGCAGGACGAATTCGCTTGAATAAATGAAAGATTAAATCTATCCTCGCCTATTATGATACTAATCCCGTCAACGGATGGTTTTGTTTCCATCCAGCCAATTTGTATGAGCAATGATTCTATACCATTATCTGGTTTATAATGAGATTTTTCGCCGTAGCAATGACTGGTTTTCGCAAAGATTTTACGGTTATTTTCCGCAGATACGGTAAAACTTCATCATAAAGATTAAAGATAGAGATTGATATTACCTTCTTTATTTGTTTGCCCGATGCTGCTCTTGTTTTCTTGCTCAACGATGTATCTAATATCCGTAATAATTTTTTTCTATCCGGTCATTTAATACTGCATCCGTCTGCTGTTTGGCGATATAAAAACGGCAGGAAAGAATAACGGATAGTAAGACAATCACCACGCAATTATCATTAAAAGAACTCTGCAACGGTTTGATTGGAACATAATCATTTTGTTCATTTCTCTGTAGGAATTAGTTAACGTTAATTTTTTTGCTCTTTGACCGCCTTTACTCGATAACAGGTTTAATCGTTTCGCAGCCGATTTGTTTCATTGCGTCTTTCAGCCGGATAAATGCGGCTTCGTCAGGATAGGTTCCGACAATCGCACCGCCGCTTCCGGCAAATTTAGCAGACGCTCCGCAGGATCGTGCCGTTTCAATCATCAATACGTGTTCCTGCGGCAAACGGCAAATCGACCGGCGTAAATCAAAATTCGCATTCAGTAAAGCCGGCAGCAATTCCGGCTGCTTCGATAGAATGGCGTTGCGGACTTGCTCTGTCAAATCGGCAAACTGCTGCATAGCGGCAACCACCGCAGGTTCCCCCTGATCATACCGGAACCGCAAACGGTTGTGAAAAATCTCTGTCGGTTCTCCGTATTCCGTCGAATAGGCAATATAAAGCGGCGGCAAAAGTGCCGTGTCAATCGTTTCGTACCGCCCGCAAACAAAACCGTTTTCGGTTGTCATGGCTTCTTTGCTGAAATCCATAAAAACGCAGCCCTCATATACTTGCGCCACACGGTCTTGCAGCCCTGCCGGAATTCCGAGTTGATCCCGCTCAATCGATAATACAAGAGACGGCAAAACCCGTTGCGGCACCTGAATTTCGTAAAAATCCATCAACGCCCGAAGTGCCGCCACCACAATCGCACTCGATCCTGCCATGCCGACCTGACGCGGGATCGTTGTTTCATAGCGGATGGAAAAATTACGGTCATGGAGTTTGAGTCCCCGTTCCGTGCAATACGAAACGAAGCCGTTAATAGCGGCTTTGATTAACCGGATACCGCCGTAATAGCCGTGCAGACGGACATCTTCGGCAAGAGCATAAACAGATGAAAACCGGCTTTCATCAAGCGGCGAAGGAACAATTTCAAGCCGATCCCATTCGTAGAGAGCAATTTGCGCCCAGAAATTTTTGACGGCAACGGTCATTGTTTTTCCGTTGTATCCGTCCGAAGGGTTTCCAATCAATCCTGCTCTGGCAAAGGCGCAGCGGCGAATAATTTCCATAACGGTAAACAAAAACGGCGTGTTTTTCAACGCCGGATTATAACATGAAACTTGCCTGTACCGCTAATCCCGCCGTTTTCTGTTTTGTCCATGCGACGGATACGGTCGTCCGGGTTGATGACGGTGACTTTTGTGCCGTGTAATGTTGCCGGCAATCAATTCATCTACGGCTTCTTCCCAACTCGGAATGTTCCGGTGAACGATCTCTCCGCTGGTATCTTCGTTTTCTGCTGCATCTTCCGCAACGGCGGACTCCGTTCTCGGCGGTCTTGCCGGACGCTCATAACGGGGACGGCGGCTGCTGCGGGCATGAGACGCTTGCAATGCTTCATCGACCTCCGACCATTCTTCCTGCGGAAGATCGTTTTCCGCCGGCATCGGCAGTGGCTCCTCACGGCGGTTGCCGGAGTACCGTGTTCCACGGCGGCTGCGGGGCGGACGGCTGTCGGGGAAGTCGTCATCGTCCGCCAAAACCGGTTCGAATTCGTAATTTTCGACTGTCTCTTCGCCGCAACTGTCTGCGGCTCTGCTGTCCGCAGACGGATAACGGGAACCCCGTCCGCGGGGAGCCGATCCTTCCAAATATCCTTGTCCGCGTCCCCGCCGGTGTCCGCGATTCTGACGGAATTCTTCATCAACACCGCTGTCCGCCCGGTCATCTTCGTCCGGCTGTTCCCCGATCAAATTCTTGAGATTGCGCATTTCTTCCGGTTCGGGAGTCGGTTCGTCAAACATTGACGGCACTGACCGCCGGGAAGGGTACTCCGCATCGGCAAGCGTATCAATTTGCGCCGCAACCACCGCGTAAGGATCCGCTTTTTTGCCTTTCTGGGCGGCATACTTTCCCCCTTTTCCTTCGGACTTTTCCTTGTGAGGCAAATCAACCGGCATCTTTTCCAATTTGCTGCCGGTAAACGAATTCGGCGGGGATCCTTCCGCAACGGAATCCGATGACGGCTGCGGCGGCACCCCGAAAAAACTAATTTTGGGAAAACGGGAAAAAAACGACCGTTTTTCTTTTGTTCCCGAATCTTCGCCGGCAGTTTCCTGCGGCACCGGCACTGCCTCCTCGGAAGGAACCGTCTGTCTTGTTTCTTCTGCTCTGGCTTTGCGCCTTTTGTCGGGAGCGGTTTCTTTTACCGGTTTTGTCTCGGATTTGGTATCGGACGGATTCTCCTGAATTCCGAAATCCGACAACAATTGTGACCAATTATCTTCTGCGTTTGGGTTCGACATATTGATTCTTGTTTGACATTCTCTAAATTCTAATCGTTTATTGTACCCGATTTGCTCCAAATGTCAATAACGCCGTCGGCACTGCTTCTCGATACCGCCTGCAACATCGGTTTCGATCTTGCAGGCATTATTCCCGCAGCGTCTCCGAAGACATTTGACTTCTTCGCCCGCTGGCTGGATTCCGGTATGCATGCGGGACAACAGCATTTTGTCCGCCATTTCAATCTCCGTAAACATCCTGATTCCCTGCTGCCCGGAGTGAAATCGATCATGATGCTTGCGGTTTCCTACGGCAAAGTTTTGAGCGATCCTCATCCGATTCAGGCATTGACCGGCATTGCGGAATATGCCCGCGGTGCCGATTACCACTGCTGGATCAAAAGCCGTCTCGCGGTTTTAGCCAAGAAACACGCCGAACTTTTTCCCGGCGGACGCTGCCGCGGAACCTGTGACACCGCTCCGATTCTGGAAAAACAATTTGCCGCCGATGCCGGTTTGGGCAATTTCGGAAAGAATACGTTGATCATTCATCCGAAGTACGGATCCAAAATGTTTCTGTCGGCATTTCTTTCTACGGAACGGCTTGAACCTGTTCCGTTGCCGCCTGGGCCGTTTGATTTGTGCGGCGATTGCCGAGTTTGTCTTGATGCATGTCCGACGGGCGCACTGGTTGCGCCGTATGTTTTGGATTCGCGGCGTTGTTTGAGTTATTGGACGCTGGTACATCGGGGAGAAATACCGGCGGATATAGAGGCAAAACGGGGCAATTGTTTTCTTGGTTGTGATGTGTGTCAAAAGGTTTGTCCGCATAATGCGGGGCTACCGGAATTGCCGCCGGGAATGCGTGATCCGTTGCAAACGGATTCGGCAGAGATTCTGCGGCTGCTTCGCGGTTCCCCTCTTGGGTAATCCGTTTTGCCTTTGTCTTGTGTAACGGCAAACAGAAACGCACAGCAACAATGTTAGGTAAGAAGTCGCTGATTTTTTCTATCATCTTCCTAACATTGATGTTAGGAAAACTGCGTTCAATCATCTCCTCCGAATTTCTTCCTTTTCTTTCCGAAACTGTAGTTAATTTAATACCAGTCAGAATGACCGCTGGTACGCTAAACAAATTGTCCGAGTCATCAAAGAAAAGTTCAAAGCCGAGTACAATAATCAAGTACATTCTGCGGTTAATACAGCAGATCGGTTTTTCTTAATCAAAATCTGTACGTTTTGATTTTTGCATTCAGCAAGCGAGCGGCGATGCCCCCTGCTATTGGCTTGACATTGATGGCTTTTTACTTAAAATCACTTTTTCTGAATCGGAACTCATCAGAGAACTGTGAATCTTTACCGAAAACTATAACAAACAGATGACAGCACTTCCTTCCATTCCGCGCCGAAAACCGCTTGCCGCCAACGTCGGCGTAGTCGGTGTCGGTCATTACACCTATTGGAAACAGTTTGACGGAATGCTCGCCGATATGCACCGCAAAATCAATGCGCTGTGCGATAAGGTAAAGCAGAACGGCGTAAACGTTCAGAATTTCGGTTTGACGGACAACGCCGCATCCGCCGCCGAACTCCTGCCGAAAATGCTCGCCGCCGACCTCGATATCGTGTTCGTGGATATGGCAACGTATGCCACATCGTCCAGTATCGGAACACTCTTCCGCAATCTGCACGTTCCCTTCGTTCTTGTTGCATTGCAGCCGGACGCAGCAGTCGATTATCCGAAGACCACCACGCAAACGATGCTGACCAACGATGATTTCTGTTCCGTGCCGGAGTTTATGGGAGTGGCACTGCGGTTCGGACGCAAACCGCCGGAAGTCATTGTCGGCACGCTTCATAACGACCCGGCAGCAGATGCGGAAATTGCCGAATGGTGCAATATCGCCAAAGTGCTGCACGATTTGAAACGGGGACGCATCGGGCATCTCGGACACACGCTCGAATCAATGTACGATATGCACACCGACCCGACAGCATTCACCGCCGCTTTCGGTACGCACGTTGTCCAATGCGAACCCGACCAGATTTTACAATTCTACAAAGAAGATTTCGTAACAGAAATTGAAGCGAAGAAAAAACAGATTCTCGGATTTTTCGATACGCCGGTGCCGGTTTCCGACCCGATTACGACCAAATTAACGGACGAAGATTTGCACGTTGCCGCTAAAGCCGCCGTTGCCCTCGAAAAATTTGTCGATGCACTGAACCTTGACGGACTTGCTTATTACTACGAGGCGGGCGAGGGAACGGAAATGCGGCAGTTGGTCACGAATCTGATTGTCGGCAATTCGCTGCTGACCGGTGCGGGATTTCCGATGTGCGGCGAATTCGACATAAAAACCTGTGCGGCCATGCTGATAATGGACCGGCTCGGCATTGGCGGCAGTTTTGCCGAATTTCATCCGATTGATTTTCACCGCGGTACTGTGCTTGTCGGACATGACGGTCCGCATCATTTGAACATTGCCGACCGGAAACCGGTGCTGCGCTCGCTGAAAACGTTTCACGGCAAGCCGGGCAGCGGCGCAAGCGTGGAATTCAATATCCGCAAGGGACCGATAACGATGTTGAGTATCGGCATCACGTCCGGCAGCCGGTTTAAGTTTGTGATTGCGGAAGGGGAATCGCTGGACGGACCGATTCCGCCGACCGGCAACACGGCAACACACGGTTATTTCGGCAAAGACATCCGGTCATTCCTGAAAAACTGGGTGAAAGAAGGCCCGACCCACCACTTCGCTCTGGGCATCGGTCACCATGCCGAAACGCTGCGCAAAATCGCCGATTGCCTGAACATCGAAAGCGTGATAGTGCGGTGACCGGCAGCAAAAGACGGCCACGCCCCCCTTGTAAAAATGTCCGGCTGTGATAAAATTGAACGGAATTGTGGGTGGCGGTGCGTTTTACAGCCGAAAATCATTGGAGAATATTTGTTATGTCCCGTGTTTGTGAAGTTTGCGGAAAAGGTCGTGGACTCGGTAATCACGTTGAAACGAGAGGTAAAGCAAAATACCTCGGCGGAGTCGGCACGAAAGTAACCGGTATCACCCGGCGGCAGTTTTTGCCGAACTTGCAAAATGTCAAAACAACCGCCGATAACGGAACAGTAAAGACCGTTAAAGTGTGTACCCAATGTATCCGGTCCGGTGCCGTTCGTAAACAGGTGAAGGCAATTCCGTTCCGTGTGTCTCACGAAGCCGAACCGGCTGCGTCTTTCAGCAAAAAGCCTGTTCTGAATAAAACCGGAGCGGACAAAACGGGTGCGAAAAAAACGGTTGTGAAGAAAACCGTTGCCAATGCGTCTGCAAAGAAAGGGAAGTAGGGCAGCGGTGTTCCGTTGCCGCCTTGTTTTCTGTCCTGTTTTCCGGTGTGCGGAAAAAGGTATGTGTATGTTCTTTTGCTTTTTTACTTTGATCTGAACTGATTAAAAAAGGTGTCGAAATGGGTAAAATCTTACTCGGTGTGAACATGGAATATGTCCGCCACGAAGACAAGTCGTTTGAATGGGGAGTGCAGAAAGCCGCAGAAATCGGGTACGGGTATGTTGAACCGATGGTTCACTGGGGACGTGAATTATTAAGCGAAGCCGGTTATTTTCACAGCGTTTCGATGCTTGACGATCCGTACCGCATCCGCAAGGCATGTGAAAAATACCGCATCAAATGTTCGGCACTTTCTGCTCACTGTCCGCTGTGCAAGCCGGACGCTTCGACCGATTATCTGAAGCAAGCCGTCCGCTTCGCTGCCGAATGCGGTGCGCCGGTTGTTTGTACCGATGAGGGTCCGAAAAAAGAATGGACAACGCCGGAAGAAGATTTTGTCCTGATGAAGTACGTTCTGAAAGAAGCGGCAGCCGTTGCCGAAGTGCGGAACGTCAAGATCGGGATCGAGCCGCATCAGCAGTACACGGTCAAGCCGGAATTATATGACCGGATTATTGATCTTGCCGGTTCATCGGCGGTCGGTGCGAATTTTGACACCGGCAACAGTTATTTGGCAGGGCAGGACCCTTATCTATGGCTGGAAAAAATCAAAGGAAAACTTGTCCATTTGCACGCAAAAGATATTTCGGTTCAGCAGTCGGACGCAGAGCGGGGAGCGGTCACCGGAACACCGGTGGGCTGTGCATGCGGCAGCGGCGTGATTGACTGGGCAAAGGTCATTGCTATTTGCAAAACCGTGCCGCATGATATTGTGTTCAGCGTCGAATGCGGCACGCTTGACCAAGCCGTGAAAAGTTTGGAGCATCTGCAAAAACTGGTTTGAGCGGAAACCGCTGCTGTTATCCGCCGTGCGGAGAAATGCCATGAATACCCTGCATCATAATTTCAAAAATATCGGCGATCCGTTCTTGGAAACACCACATACCGGTGCCAAGTGAAAAACAAAAAACGGCAAACATAACCATACTATTGATACCGAATCCGACGGACATCAAATTGAGTTGCGGTAATGTTTTGCCGAGCAAACCCATCACAAGCATTGTTATCAAAACGGCGACAACGACCGGTGCGGCAACGCGGATTGCCATACTGAAACTGATGCTCAATACTGTAATAAGTGCATGAGCAACTTCGGGATGAAAACCGATTGTACCGATGGGAATAGTTTGGAAGGTGTCGAGTAAAGATTCCACCAAGCGATCCAGACCGCCGATCAGGGCAAAAACGGTAATGGCAAGATACTGATAGGCGCGGGAAAGCAGCGGGGTTTGATCGCCGGAAATCGGATCGAAGATTTGGGAAGCAGAAAGCCCTCCCATTTGCCCGATAAGTTCGCCGGCAAGCGAAATTCCAACGAAAAGAATGTACAAGCCAAGTCCGAGAGCAAGACCGATTCCGAGTTCGGCGGCAATCATGATAGCGAGGGCAGGCAGAGTGTCCGGTTCAATGACTTCGGTGTACCATTCGACCGGCATAACAATCAGAGAAAAGGCGAAGGCGAGAAGCGCGCGAACCTGCATCGGCGTGTCGGTTGTCATCATCACCGGCGACATTATCACCAGACCACTGACCCGCGTCAAAACGAGCATATAAACGAAGACCTTCGATGTGTCAATCAGATGCCACCAATCCATAGAACAGATACTACGGAATTTGCCGGCGGACGGCAAGAGCAACTACCGCCGTCCCGTCCGTTTGAGCAGATAGCCGATCAACGCTTTGTCAAACGGTACGCTGGTGTCCAATTCGACATAATCAATCTTACTTTGAAAACAATCGTGCCGGAAACGTTCTTTGAATGTTTCCAATTCCTCCAAGTAATGGACTTTCAGGGCATCGGCATTGCCGGGAATTGCTGTTTCCGATTCAGGATCGACCAGTTCAACTTTGCCGTGAAACGGAAATTTGGCTTCCGCTTCATCAAGCACGTGAAACAAAATGACATCATGTCCTGAATGACGCAGCCGGTGCAGTGCTTTCAAAATGCCGTCGGCATCGCCGAGCAGATCGGTGAAGATCATCACTAAACTTTGCCGTTTTAACATGGCCGATAGTTGTGTGATTGCGGCGGCGATGCCGGTTTGTCCGTCCGGTGAAAGTTGTGAAAGCAGTGAAAGGATTGTGCCGAGTTGTTTCCGCCGCGACTGCGGTTTGACGGACTGTTTGATTGTTTCGTCAAATGTGACGAGACCGACAGGGTCTTGCTGATGAATCATCAAATACGCCAAGGATGCCGCCAAACAGATTGAATAATCGAATTTCGTCATTTCCTGCCGATAGGTGTAGCCCATTGACCGGCTGGTATCGACGACAAGATAGCCGAGCAGATTCGTTTCGGCTTCAAATTTTTTGACGTAATACTTTTCGGTTTTCGCATAAACGAGCCAATCAATATCGGACGGATCATCTCCTTGCGTATATTTCCGGTGTTCGCTGAATTCCACAGAAAAACCGTGCAGCGGACTGGCATGAAGTCCCTGTATGAACCCTTTCACGATGAATTGGGCTTTCAGATCAAGACGTTTGATTGTCTGAATAACTTCCGGTTTTAAGTATTGCTGCTGCGGCACAGGAATATTCGCTTGAACGGGACAGAAAACGGCCCGCCTATTGTATCCTATTTTAGCAAGAACAAGGGAAGGTACGTTATTCGGTGCAGGGGAGGAAAATTGGTCTTAAAGATCATTTCCCTCATTCTGCCGCGACTGTTCAAACTGCAAGGCAGGATTGAAATGATTGATCAGCGGTTTGACGATGAGAATCTCAATGACAATGTTCGCGGCTGTTCATCTCTTCTGTCGTGCTGTTTGGGCTGCGGTTCCTAATAAAACATTGACGATGTTTTCCGCCGTTAAACCGAGATCGGCAAGGAGTTCTGCCCGCTCGCCATGTTCAACATACCGGTCGGGAATTCCCAATCGGTATACCCGCCGCGTGTCCAAATGTTCCTCGTTGGCGGCTTCCAAAACCGCACTGCCGAAACCGCCCGCCAACATTCCTTCCTCAACCGTCATTAAAAATTGACCGTTGCGCAGCGGCTCCAAAAGCGTTGCCGTATCCAGCGGCTTGACAAACCGGACGTTGATGATGCCGGTGCGGATTCCTTTTTGTTCCAATGTTTCCGCCGCTTGAATCGCCGATTCCAGTAATGATCCGCAAACCGCAATGAAACCGTCCGAACCCTGCCGAATCGTTTCGGCTTTGCCGAGAACGATACGAGCAGGAGACGCATGCCCTCCGCTTACCCCGCCGCTCGCGGCCTTCGGATACCGGATTGCCACCGGTTGGTTCAACGCCGCTGCAAAATCAAACATTGCCGCCGTTTCCCAAGCGTCCGCCGGTGTCATCATGACCATATTCGGAAACGGACGCAAATAACACAGATCGAAAACACCATGGTGCGTCGGACCGTCCGGTCCCGAAAGTCCCGCCCGATCAATCGCAAAAATCACCGGCAGGTTTTGCAGCGAAACCTCCTGAAAGATTTGATCATAAGCCCGCTGCAAAAATGTACTGTAAATATCGACTATCGGAATCAAACCGGACTTTGCCAAACCCGCCGCAAAAACAACCGCATGCGATTCGCAAATACCAACATCGAAAAACCGGTCGGGATATTTGTCGCGGATTGGTTCAAGCCGGTTTCCCTGACACATTGCCGCGGTAATCACACAGACCTTCGGGTTTTTCTGCATCAAAGCGTCAACAGCGTTCCGGGCATGTTCCGTGAAAGAACAGCGGCTCATCGTCAATAACCCGCTGCCGGCGGTCGGCTTTTGAGTTTTATCCGAACCGTCTGCCGCTTCTGCCGGCGGCTGAACGCGGATCACTCCCGGCGACACATGGAATTCCGTCGGATTGTCTTCGGCAGGTTTGTAGCCGCGTCCCTTTTCGGTAAAAATGTGAAGCAGTACCGGTTCGTCCAGTTTCCGCACCAGCCGCAAAAACCGCTGCAACCGGGCAATATCGTGTCCGTCAATCGGTCCGATATACCGGAAACCGAGCGTTTCAAACAAACGCCCGCCGATCAAACCGGCTTTCAGCGTATCTTTGAATCGGCGTAAAATGTTGTCCAGCGGTTTGCCGACAAAAGGCAAACGATCAACGGCGTTATGCAGCATTTGTTTGAACCGGCTGTATTTCGGGTGCAGCCGTAAACCGTCAAGGTGATGCGCCAATCCGCCGACACGGGGACAAATCGACATTTTGTTGTCGTTCAGAATCACGGTAAATTTTTTCTGCAATTCGCCGGCATGGTTCATTGCCTCAAACACACCGCCGCTGGCAAATGCCCCGTCGCCGATGACGGCAACGCTGTGGCGGGAATCGGCGGAGTTCTGTGTTCCGCTCATCAGTGAAAAGAGCAGATCATCGCCGCAGCAAAGACCGAAAGCAGTACCGACACTGGAACCGGCGTGACCGGTCATCATCAGGTCATATTCGCTTTCGGCGGGATTCGGAAAACCCATCAATCCGCCTTTGGTGCGGATCGTAGAGAATCGGGCGAACCTGCCGGTCAGGAGTTTATGCGGATAAATTTGATGTCCGGTATCCCAGATCAGCCGGTCATAAGAAAAGTCGAAAACGCTGTGCAGGGCGATCGTAAGTTCGACAACGCCGAGATTGGAGGCGAAGTGAACAGATCGGGCTGCGCTGATTTTGCAGAGTTCGTTCCGAATTTCGGCAGCGAGTTGCCGGAGTTGTTCGGGCGTTAGATTCTTCAAATCGTGCGGTGATTGCAGGGACGGAAGAATCGGTTCAAAAGGCATCGGGAAAGAAAATTGCGGTTGAAATCAAAACTCAAAAGGTCAGGGCGGACTCCGAAGGGCAAGGAGAATAATCCTAATCCTTGACCGGCAAAATGGCAAGAGGGGGGATATGCTGTTTCGTCCGATCTTGACAGCCGGACAGAAAATGATAATACTCTCCGCTTGTTTTTACAGGAGAGTACAAATCAGCAATGGTCCCGACAATACAGGAACGGTTTCAACAAAGTCCTCACAAATTCTTTTACATTGCGGCAGTGTTTTATTGTGTGCTTTGGATGCTGCTTCCATTTCTGCTTCAACCGAATCTACGTCCAGATTCCGTTGAAAAATTCTTTGTCGGCAAAGAATGGCTTGTCAGTACCGCCAAACATCCGACATTGACTTCCGCCATAATCGAAACCGCTTATTTTCTCACCGGTCATACCCCCGAATGTACTTATCTTGTTACCGGCATTGCCCTTTTCGTGATGCTCTGGTCAATCTGGAAAGTCAGTAATCTTTTTCTTCCGCCGCCGCTTGCACTGCTCGCAACTTTCGCTTCCTGCAATTACCGCTATCTGAATATCGGCAGTACCTTTTTTCACGAAAGTATCGCCGTTCTCCCTTTCTGGACTCTGACCGTTCTCCTGTTTTATCACGCCCTCAAATCCGAAAAGTACCGTTATTGGATTGCCGCCGGTGTAACGTGCGGCGGCGGACTGCTCTGCAAATACCCGATGATTCTTTTGGCTGCGGCGTGTTTTCTGTTCGTTCTGATTTTCAAAGAAACACGGAAACAGAGCGGGAAACTCTGTCTCACCGCATTCATTGCCATTCTGATTGTGCTGCCGCATTTTTGCTGGAACTATCAGCACGGCTTTCCGACATTGGATTACCTTGCCAACAAAGGAAAAATGGCAAACCCGCACATCGCCGACCACGTTGTTTCTCCCCTTCTCTTTCTCGGTTCACAGTTAATACTCCTTTTGCCGGTATGGCTGAGTATTTGTCCGGTATTCCGCCGCGCCAAATCAATCAATCAAGCAAGCAAGACGGAACCATGGAAGCATTTCTTTTTGGGATTTATCGTTCTTGTGCCGATACTGCTCCAAACTGCCCAATGCGTTTTTTCCGGTCACCGGATGCGAGCCGGTCTGGGAACTCATCTTTGGCTGTTTATCACTCCGTGCCTGCTCTATTATCTGCCGGTAAGAGAGCCGCTTGCTTGGAAAACGTCCCATCTTCGCTGTGCTTTTTTTCGGACGGGATTCATTGCCGTGATCACTGCCTGCTGTTTTATGATTCATCTCTGTGCCGAGCCGTTTCTTTCTGAAAAAACCGGACCGACTCTTTTTCCCGGCAGAGAACTGGCGGCGAAAACCGAAGCGGTTTGGCACGAAAAATTCACTGAACCGATTCCTTACGCTGCCGGTGATTGGATACTTGCCGGCAATGCTGCTCTTTACGGAAAAGACCGTCCGACTGTTTTGCCGCTTGATCCGAAACAATACCCCGGTGTTCATTGGGCTGAACCCGAAGACATTCGGCGGTGCGGCGGAGTCATTCTTTGGCAGATACCGGAAATGACGGACGACGTGAATCCTATGCTGCCGGATTATCTGCGGGACTATCCGTCCGCCGAAATTCTTGCTCCTTTTGAACTTAAACCGCAAACCAGAGCGGCAAAACCGCCTGTCAAAATCGGCATGGCTCTCATTCCGCCGAAACATGGATGAAATAGCCGATCCGCTGCCGGGTTTTACGGGCGGCTTGCTTTTACCGATTTTTACCGATTGTCTTTTCCTGAACTTGCGGTATAATAGAGGGTAGTATATCTCTATCAGTCGGGGCGAGGCGAAAAGTATGTCCGAAGAAAAAGTTAAAGAAGATGTCATTGAATTGCCGGGTACGGTCATCGAAGAAGTCCGCGGGGCATTCCGCGTAAAATTAGAAGGAATGGAACATATCGTTTTGTGCCGGCTTGCCGGAAAAATGCGGAAATTCCGCATCCGCGTCGTGCCGGGCGACCATGTAACAGTCGAAGTCAGCCCCTATGACATGACCCGCGGAAGAATCACTTACCGCGATAAATAAGTCCGTTAAAACATTCTTTGCCTCCGGCTCAAATAAGCCGAAAGAGCCGCATCAAGGGGCGTTTTCGTGCGGAAAAGCGAATAATCGCATTGCAGCCGGATACAGCCCTGTTTGACTTCTTCAAGATACTCATTCACTGCTTCTACGTACCCTTTCCGCAGCGACCGCGGATTGCAGCGTACCTGAGCCGCAAGTTCCAACCCTTCAAACCGGGTAGGACCGCCCAGCGTAAAATCGATCTCCATATCATCAAGAATATGGAGAATCAGTACGTCATGCCCCCGGCTGCGAATATATTGCAAACCCTGAAATAAACCTTCCCGCTGCATAAAAAGGTCGGAAATCAGCACGACAAGCCCGTTGGGACGGATCGATTCGGCGGTCTCCCGAAAAGCGTCCTGCAAATTCGGCTGCGATGCCCGAACGTTTTCGAGTAATTTGTTCAAATCAAGGTTTTCGGCGCGGACTTTTTTTTCTTCGACCGGAGTCGACCGGAACATTCTGTCTGCCACCGCAACCAGATGGGACTGTTTCATTTTCGACGGCAGAGAATTCCGGGCATCTTTATCGAAAACGATACACCCGACGGCATCCTGCTGCCGGATCGCCAGATAAGCAAGCGAAACCGCTGCGGTGCAGGCATAATCGTATTTCGTTACCGTCCCGCTGCCGTAGCGCATACTTTGCGAGGCATCCACCAAAATCGTGAGACGAAGGTTCGTATCCACTTCGTATTGTTTGACGTACAGACGGTCTTGTTTTGCCCAGACCTTCCAGTCCACGCTGCGGAGATCATCGCCGGAAACATACTGCCGGTGCTGCCGGAATTCTACTGAATTGCCGAAATGACGCGATTTGTGCATACCGCTTAAAAAACCGTCAACGACACATCTTGCCCGCAAATCAAGCCGGGAAATCCGTTTAAGCGTCTCTGGATGAAAATAATGGGAAGTCATCTGTGTTATCTCTATTTCTGCGGGTTAAATGTCCGGTTTTTCGGCACTTCGGTACGGGGTTCAGTGCTGACTTTTTGTGTCCTTCTCTTTTTCTTTCGGGAACACGGTATTCACCGCTGTCAAGTGAAACCGCATCTTGACATTGCCGGCATCATCAACTTTGAGGACGATTTCGTTATGTTCGCGGTCAACAGAATGCACTGTTGCGATGACTCCGCCGACCGTCATGACTTTGTCATTTTTATCGAGCGACTCAAGCATTTTCCGCATGCGTTCTTCCTGTTTTTTCTGCGGATTCATCAGCAAAAACCACATAAAAATCAGGACAACCGGCAGCATCAGGAAGAAAAACATACTGCTGCTGCCCTGCTGGGCTTCGGCAGGAACGGCTTCGGCAAACAAAGGAAAAAGAAGGGATGCAAACATTGATCTGTATTGGTTGAACAATAGGGGAGTGATTATCCGTGATAAAATTCCGGCTGTCAAGAGGGATCACGGGAACACAAAAATTGCCGGGTGTGAATATAAAATTTAACGCCCCGGCACAAATCACTATCCGTCCGCATCACCGTGATTTCTACACGCACTAATCCCTTATCAAAACACCTTGACGGGCGGGAATTGTATCTTATCATACATTAACAAATTCCAAAAAAACAGCAAGACAACTGGTTTAAGACAAGACCTTTTTCCCAATATGTTTGTACAGGTAGTTTCATAACCCTATTTTACCCAAATTAATCCTTGTTTTAGCGGGGCAATATGCAAAAAAACAGGTTATGAAACTAGTTATAAGAATTTCTGTTCGGAATACATCTGTATCCGTTTGAAATATTTTGTCATAAAGCCGAAAACTTTTTCATCGCCGGTGTATTCGTAATATGACTGCGAAGCAACCGTCGTCCCGCTGCAATTCGAGTATTTTCCGAGTCAGCCCTCTGCTTTGACAGCACCGACGGGCAGTTTCATAAACGGCAACGGTCGAGCGGCGTACGGTTGCCGGCATAGAGCGGTTCGACATCAATGGACAATGCACAGAGAATAAACAGCACGGGGAGAATGTTTCGATACATGCAACGTTAGTTTAGATTTTTCGAACATTGCGGAATGGTGACTAACGGCAATATTCATGAACAATTTAGCGGTCACCTCTGATAACCTTTAATTTTACAAAAAACAAGAGCAAGAGAAGGGATAGGAAAGTGTCTTTCGTTTTTCCGTCCGTTTGCCCTTGTCCCGCCGCCGGAATTACAGTATAATACTCCGATTATGTGCCGGTTTTTCCTGCCGCGTTCAAATTCGTATGTATAAAAAATTAGAAATCGTCTATGTCGTTCCGTCCCGGTACGATGACGATGGTTATGTTCAACGCTGGATCAAAGGGGTTGTCCCTTCCAATTCGCTCGCCGTTCTCAAATCGCTCACCAAAGCGATGATCGACCGGGCATCAAACAAAGATCATGCCGATCCGCAGCATTGGCCGGCTCTGCCGGTGCGGGTTACGCAGGAATCCTACGATGATAACGTGGAAAAAATTCCCTTCGGCAAAATTGCCAAGCGGAACACTGCCGAAACGAAAGTCGTTGTCGGTATTGTCGGCGTACAGTCGAATCAGTTTCCCCGCGCTGCCGACATTGCCCTCCGGTTCCGTAAACTCGGCGTTGATGTCATGATCGGCGGATTTCACGTCACCGGCGTTCTCGCTTTGTTCGACACTCCGTCGCCGGAACTGCAAATGCTGCTCGACAACGGCGTAACACTCGCCGTCGGAGAAGCCGAAACGCCCGGCGTTCTCGAATCGCTTTTCCGCGATGCCCTGAACGGCAACTTGCAGCCGGTCTACCGCTTTCCGAAAGCACCCGATATTACTTACGCACCGCTGCCGCAAGCCGAACCCCGCTATATTGACCATTTCGGCGCACGCTGGGCAACGATTGATTCCAGCCGCGGCTGTCCCTTCGGCTGCAATTTCTGCACCGTTATTAACATTCAGGGACGCAAAATGCGCTGCCGGTCGGCAGAAGCCGTGCTGCAAACAGTCGAAAACAATTACGACAAAGGTGTAGACAATTTTTTCTTTACCGATGACAATTTTGCCCGCAGTCAGCATTGGGAAGCCATTTTTGACGGATTGATTGCTCTGAAAAAGCGGGGCAAACCGGTCGGTTTTATGATGCAGATCGACACCCAGGCCGGTAAAATCACAAACTTCGTTGATAAAGCAAAACAGGCGGGCTGCCGGATGGTTTTCATCGGCATGGAAAGCGTCAATCCCGACAACATCGCCGCTGCGGGAAAAACGCAAAATCACGTCGATCAGTACCGTGAAATGGTGAAACTCTGGCAGTCGGCCAGTGTGATCGTTCACGTCGGCTATATCATCGGTTTTCCAAATGATACGCTGGAATCTGTCCGCCGCGATGTGATCTTTCTCCGGGATCATGTCGGCGTGGACTTGGCTTCATTCTTTATGATGACCCCTTTGCCCGGTTCAGTCAATCATAAAGTCATGGTCGAAAACGGCGAAGCGATTGATCCTGATCTCAATAAATACGATTCGTTTCACGAGACATTCCGTCATCCGAAAATGCAGCCCGGCGAATGGAAAGTGGCAACGCAACTTGCTTACGCCGAGTTTTACACGAAATCGCATTGCGCCGACATTCTCCGCCGTCTGCCGAAAGAGCATTACTGGCTGATGTTCTGGAATCTGATTTGGTACCGGTATTCCGGCGTACTTTCCGGCACTCATCCGATGATGACCGGCTTTTTCCGGCAGAAAGACCGTCTTGACCGCCGTCCGGGCTTGCCGAAAGAAAATATGTTCCGGTTTGCGTGGCGTTGGATCAGGGACTTTGTCCTCGACAGCGGTTCGTATATCAAACTGTTCTTCGAGTTTCAGGAGATATGGTTTATGACGCGGAATGACCGGCAGAAGACGAAAGACGTGTTCAGGAGCGGCGAAGTGTCAGCCCCGCAATGGCAGACGCTGGCTCACCTGAAACAAAGCTGGCTTTCGCTGAAACAGCGGGTTGCGGAATACAGTTGGCAGGGACAGTACGAAGCGGCGATGGCGGAATTGCGGTCAATGCTGTCGTCTGCGGCGGCAACGCTGCGGGCGATGCGGCATGCTGTGCCGAAACGGCATACCGGCGAAGTGGATTCGGTGGTCGGAGAGATAGAGACATGCCTGACGGAACTGGAGCAAAAACCGGCAAGTCCTTCGCTGCTTTATCAGACGGAACAGTTTATTCACGAAAAACTGGTGGAGCGGTACGAGGCGATGGTAAGCCGGTATGTCCGGCTGCGGCGGAAGGCGAATGTCTGGCGGCAGAATGCGCTGACGCATTTACGTCAGGGGCGGTTATTCCGCTGCGGATACAGTTTGGCATGCCGTCCATGGCTGGCAGTGATTGATACCTACCTTTCGTTCCGTTTCTGCATTGCCGCCATGCGGAAAGAGTTGTAAAAATACCCGTACCTGTTTTTATCTCCGGTTCATGTCCGAATACAAACACAATTTCCCGTCCGAAATATCCGAAAAGGCCGCGGCACTGTACTTGCAAAGACCCAAAAAGTATAACTGCGCCCAAGCCGTCGCTGTCGCATTCGACCGTTTCGATCTGCTCGAAACGCTGGCATCCTGCGGCGGCGGAAAAGCACCGGAAGGACTTTGCGGTGCGTTATTTGCCGCCATCTCCCTCTCTGATCCCGCCGGACACGAAAATATCAGGAAACAATTCAAACAAGAAATCGGTCACTGCGAATGTCAATCCATCCGGCAAAGCAGACCGGCAGGATGCGCCGACTGTGTCCGCTGCGCCGCCGGTTTTGCCGGCAGCGGCTCCCCGCAAAATCTTTCCCGGCAAAATTGATCTTGACGCACCCGGCAGAATACGCTAGTATCCCGCAACGAAACGCGGAAATCCGGTTCATCGCTGTTGACCGGTTTTCCGTCCGCCTGCAACCAGCAGAAAAACACCGCATACTGCAAGATGATTTCAAACTGCCTGCATCCGCCCCTTGCCTTCCGGCCGGACGGTCTTTCTTTCCCTGATGCTGCCGCTGCCTGCCGGTCTCCTTCCGCAGAATGGATACGCGGCAGCGAATACTCCCCCGAAGACATTGATGCAATTTTAGAAGGTCTTCGGGAACACACCGAGCAATCCGGGGGACAGTGGATTGCCCTTGATCTTGCGCAGATACAGCCGCAGACACAAACGCTGACGGAAATCCTCTGTACGGCGATCTGCAATGCCCGGTGCGGAATGTCACTGCAATTCAGTTTGCCCGGCATCTTGCCGCACCGTCCGCGTGCAGCCCATCCGTTCATTAGCGAGGCGATTCAATGGCAGAAACTTTGCGATTTGCTGCTGCTGGACGACGACCCGATGCGGGAAACCGTTCTTGTATTGGAACATTTTAATCCGGCGGATTCAAACATGGTACGGGAAATCAACCGGATTCTCCGTTTTCATGAATCGCATACCCTTAACCGCCGTGTTATTCTTACCGGACAATGACCGGTGCCTGCCGGACGGGCGTATTTTAATTGATAATGGATAATTGAAAATTGATAATTAAAAGAAGGATGTCAACCGTACACGGCGGTCTTTTTCTTTCTGAAATTATCAATTCTCCATTGTCAATGATCAATTAAAACAGACATGCCTGTCCGGCAAGAACATTCGGTGCAGAACTCCGGGGTTCTGAAGTAAAAATCCGGCTGTTTCTGCTGCCGGGGTCAGGACATTCTGCTTATCACAAGGCATCCGTTGTGTCCGCCGAAACCGAAACTGTTCGACAGCGCAATCCTGACCTTCCGCTCTTTGGCGGTCAGCGGCGTGTAATCCAAATCACATTCCGGGTCTGGCGTTTCCAGATTGATCGTCGGCGGAATGATGCCGTCCCGTATGGCAAGAAGGCAAAAAACGGCTTCGACGGCTCCGCTGCCGCCGAGAAGATGTCCGATTTGGCTTTTGGTACTCGACACGGCAACCTTGCGGGCGGCGTGTCCGAAAGCGGTTTTGACGGCTCTTGTTTCGGCAATATCGCCGAGAATCGTTGCCGTTCCGTGGGCATTGATGTAGTCAATTTGTTCCGCCCCGATTTGTGCGTCCTGCAACGCCTTCCGAATGGCTTTTGCGGCACCGGCTCCGTTTTCGTCCGGCTGCGTGATGTGCGTTCCGTCCGAAGTAAGACCAGTTCCCCTTATTTCGCCGAGGATAGCGGCTCCGCGTTTCTTCGCATGATCCATGGACTCCAGAACCAATACGCCGCAGCCGTCGGAAAGGACGAATCCGTCCCGGTCTTTGTCAAACGGACGGCTTGCTTTTTCCGGTGCGTCGTTGCGTTCCGACAAGGCGTGCATGGCACCGAAACCGGCAAGACCGAGCGACGTTGCCGCGGCTTCGCTGCCGCCGGCAAGGACAATATCCATTTCGCCGTACCGGATAAGCCGGACGGCATCGGCGACCGCATTGACCGATGTCGCACACGCCGTGGAAACGGAGCAGGACGGACCGGTCAGGGCAAAATAAATCGAGACGTTGCCTGCGGCGGAATTGGTCATGGCTTTCGGAATCACAAAGGGGGAGACCTTTGATGCGCCGCGTTCTTTGAGGCGGATATGCTGGGTTTCGATTTCCCGCAATCCGCCGATGCCGCTGCCGATAATGACGGCGCAGCGGTCCCGGTTTTCCCGGTCAAAATCAAGCCCGGACTGCCGGACAGCGTCCACGGCGGCGGTCAGGGCATACTGGGCAAAAGGTTCCAGCCGCCGGGATTCATGCGGGGGAAGATAGCCGTTGAGCGAGAAATCGGGACATTCGCCGGCAATTTTCGTCCGGCAGGTTTCAATGCCGCTGACGGCTGCCAGCCGGATACCGGACTGACCGCGGCAAACCTTTTTCCAAACCTCTTCGGCCTGACAGCCGAGAGGAGTCACAAGTCCGTAACCGGTAACGGCAACACGCTGCATTGAACATTTATCACTTATCACGCTGTTTGACTCCGGCGGCATTGTACACAGAAATTCAAATTCCGTCAAGACATTTCCGGTGTGTCCGTGCAGATATTTCCGAAGTTCCGGCGGCGGAAAATAAACCGCCGAACTGCAATTGCCGGCGGTCTGTCCGCCCGGGTTTTACCGGACGATTTTTCCGATCACGGACGATAAATCGCCGATGTCAATATCGGAAGCGAGTGATTTCATGGTTTCGGTTTGCTGTTCGCGTGATTTTTCCGCTGCGTCATTTACTGCCGTCAGAATCAATTCTTCGAGCAGTTCCGCATCCGGCTGTTGCAGCAGTACCGGATCAATTTTGCACGAAACGGCTTCCTGCAATCCGTTTGTACAGATTTTCACGAGACCGCCGCCGGCACTCCCTTCGATCCGCATTTCTTTCAATTTTTCGTTGATGTCGCGAAATTTACTGCCGAATTCCCCTGCACGTTTCATCAACGAACCGATTTCAAATATCTTTCCTATCATCTTGCTGTATTTTTGCCCTGACCGGCAGATAGTATAACACCGGAAATGTCCGCAGGCAAGTCCGTAGATTTGTCCGCAGTGTCATCCGAAACACTTTCAGATGGCACCGAAAAACGTTTTCCATTCGTGAACCGCGGCAGCGGGACGGCTTTGTCTGAAACAGCCGTTTCGCTGCCCGCAGCACCGGCGTTGTTCAACGCGGACTCGGCTTTTTGGAAAATTTATTCCGGGACGGCTGCGGCGGTTCACTCCCTGCCGGCGGAGTTACGAGTTGAATGTCAAAGGTATTCGTTCCCTTTTTGACATCGCAAACCAAGTCCGTTGTGTCAGGACTGCGGTACATGGCGGGAACCAATTCCGCTCGTCCCATATCGGCGTTGCCGGTATGGACAGTGACCTTGTATCTGCCGGGAATGGCTCCTGTTTTCTTGTTGGCGTAGAACAGTTCATACTGCCCTGATGCATTAGTGCCGCCGAAAGAAGACAACGCCCCCGAATTGGATTCGGGGCAAAAGGCAACCGACGCATTCGGCAGCGGCTCGCCGTCAAGCGTGATCGTTCCTTTGACTTTGCCCGGTGCAGCGTCCTGACCGCAGCCGGAAATGATTATTATTGTTACGATAATGAATGTAATGGCTGTTAATGTTCTCATGGATTTGTGTTAGGTTAAAGTTAATGAGCGGCAGACAGTATTTTTGACAGGATTACAAGGATTACAGGATTGTTGCATGATTTTTTGTTTTTGTTGCAAAAATACTGCTGCCCGGCAAGGACTCCTGTAAAATCTTATAAATCCTGTCAAAAAATTTGTCCGAAAACAGCAAGGGATGTATGTCCCCTGCTCTCCTTTTATTAGTCGATACTATCGCCGTTGCAGGCGGTACCGCGGGCTTCATAGGCAGCCGGACTTATCGTTTCGGACAGGAAGATGACCGACCCGTCGGCATTGCAGAAGTTTGCACCGGCGGTGTGCAAACTCGAACAATAGTCATCCGAACCCTCTCCGCCGAAATTAGACACCAGCGGATGATTGATGCGGGAACCACCTTGCTGCTGATGCATATACATACCGGTTCCCTTCATCAGCGCACGGCAGTACATCACGGGAATCGGTCCACTCTGTGTCAAATCTTCTGCGGTATCATCGCGGTATTGAAACCGGCTGATGCCTCCGCCGCCGCCTATCCAAACATAGGCGCGGGAATCGCCGCCGCGCGAGTAGCGGGAATGGACTTCGCCGAACAGCAAGGTATTGCTCAAACCGTCGGAGAACCGGCTCTCGTCCGTTTGGCTGTTCGGAAAAAGACCGCCCCGTGCTGCCCAACTGCTTACCGGATTCGGGTCATCATCGCCGTCTTCCCAACCATCACCCCACCAATCCCAAGAAACCATCTGCCTGCCATCGAATTTCCCGCGTATCGGCAGATAATTGGTCTTCCCCAATTTTTTATTTTCGTCGTCGGCACCGGAAACGGCATACCAAGGATTGATGCCTTGGTGAACATCTGTCGGGCAGTTAAAAACGGGAACAGCAACGGAAGCCGGACGCGGAGTGACAATCGTGCCGGTTGCCTGATGCCATTGTATCCGTCCGTTGCACTGCGGGTCTAGTTTGATCGAGGACGGACTGTCCGGGTACGCGGATTGATCGGCCTTGTTCAGCACGGAGACCAAAGAA
>JAIRPZ010000099.1 GCA_031256755.1 Planctomycetaceae bacterium | reverse complement strand
CGCCATGGTTCCTTTTGCTGCGGCACGCTGGGCTACTCGCTCGCTTCGGGTTGTTACCGCCGGTATTTGCGGACTTGATGTCGGATTCGGTAGGGACATACTACGGATAGGCAATAATTTCCCTATTTTACCAGAAATGAACACTATCAGGAAGGGAGCGGACAATTCGTGCCGGTGGCGTATCGGGGTCATACCGGTATTCTCATCAGATACGGATCGGCAAAATTAACGCAAAACCGGTTCCTTGCCCGCCTCAAGAATGAGTTCACGGATACGCCGTTCCGTTAAACCGGCAGGAACCGCTGCACCGGCATCGTGATGAATCCGCTCCTCATAAACGGTCCCGTCAAAATCGTCCGCACCGTAAGAAAGAGCAATCTGCGCCGCCGATTCGCCAAGCGTAACCCAATACGCCTTAATATGTTCTATATTTTGTAACAATAATCTGCTGACGGCTATCGTCTTCAGAATCTCCTGCATCGAAATCACCGGAACATGAATCCGCGTGTTCTTCGGATGAAAAACAAGCGGCACAAAACAATCGAATCCGCCGGTTTCCTCCTGTAAATGACGGATTTTCTGCATGTGATCAATCCGGTGCGCCGGTGTTTCCAAATGACCAAAAAGCATGGACGCATTGGTGGGAATCCCAAGTTTGTGAGCCGTCCGATGGACTTCAAGCCAGAGATCCGCGGGAATTTTATTCGGGGCAATCTTTCTTCGGATTTCTGTATCAAAAATTTCCGCACCGCCCCCCGGCATAGACGAAAGACCGGCTGTCTGCAAATCCTTCAAAATATATTCGATGCTCTTGCCGGTACTCTCGGCAAATGCGGCAATTTCGACCGCCGTCCACGCTTTCAATTTGATTTGCGGAAAATGCTGATGAAGCATGGTCAGCATTTCCCGGTACCAGCGGTACGGTTTATCAGGATGAATACTGCTTACAAGATGAATTTGTGCGGCTCCGAAAGCCGCCGCACGTTCCGCCCGCTGCAAAATATCATCGAATTCCAAAACATACGCCCGTTTATCCTTTGCTTCAGCCGCAAAGGCACAGAGCGGGCAGCCCTTACTGCATACATTGGTCGGATTGATATGAGCATTGACAACATAATACGCTTTGCTGCCATGTTTTTTCCGGCGGACTTCATCAGCACGCAAACCGGCTTCGTGCAAATCCAAACCGAACCAATCAAAACAGGACAACTCTGACATAAAGAACTGTATGTGAAGGAAAATGTCAGCCGTTGATTGTACCCGAATCGGAAAAAAATGGGGAATTTGTCAAAAGGGGCCGATCCTCTTGTCTTTTTATGCCGGTATGTTATACTAGTGCGGTATTGCCGTTTTGGAGACGTTTTCCGGTTTAATGATGGAAAAAATGAAGGAAATTCGGGAGATTTTGGAGCAGATTCATCTTTTGCAAACCCGGCTTGGTTCTCTGCACAGCCGGTTGCGCCGCGGTCCCGCATTGCTGAAGTCCCAAGAAGCCAATATTCAAAAATTAACCGATGTGTGCAGTCAAATTCAGGAGCAGCATCGGACGCTGCATGCCGATGCCAAACGGAAAGAGTTAGAAGTGCTTGCCCGCGACCAAGCCCTGGCAAAACGAAAATCCCAATTGCAGGAATCCAAAACAAATAAGGAGTATCAGGCATTGCAACTCCAGATACAGGCGGACGAAGCCGCCCGCAGCGTGTTGGACGACGAGGCGTTGGAAGCCATTGAAAAGGCAGAGCAATTTGCCGAAAAAATCCCCGCTGCTGAAGCGGATATTCAGAAAGCCAGAGAAACATTTGAAACATCCCGGCAGCGGTTTGCTGCCGAAAAACCGGAAATCGAATCGGAAATTGCCGAATTATCAAAACGGCTGGAATCGGAGGAAGCAAAACTGCCGCGGGAATTCCGCGAAGTGTACAATCGTTTGGTGCGGAGTGTCGGCGGTTCGGAGGCGTTGGCGGTTGTCGAACAGCAAAAGTTCTGCGGCGGATGCAATCACCAAATCCCGATCAATTCGCTTGCACAGATTCTTGCCAAGAAGCCGGTGACGTGCAGTTCCTGCTCAAAACTGCTCTATGTTCCTGCCGATTTTGTGTTCGATAAAGGATAATTCTGCGCGGGCAGGTGCCGCGTTTTCCGCTCTTCGATCCCCTGTTCGGCAATGCCGTTTCACCCGTTCTGCGAAATACGTTTTTTCGTGACGGATTCCCGATACCGTTTTAATTTCGGTACGGTTTCCCAATGAGGGTATTTTTCAATAAGCCGCTGCTGCAATGAATAGATTTCTTCCTTCAATTCCGGTGTTGCCTGCCGGAATTTACAGGGCAGTTCAAGACGCTTGCACAGTTCAATCCACATTTCCGGCGGCGGAAAATTTTTGATACCGTCCATCACTGCCGACACGATATCCGCCGTCTGTTTGGCATGGTGAAACAATTTCGGACGGATGATAACAGCATACACGTCAAGGAGTTGCCGCATGACATGATAATCCTCCGTATCAATATCGCCGCTTTCAAACCGTTTTCGGAGCAGATCAAGGGCTTCTTCGGGCAATGCCGCCGCTTCTTCCGGCGGCAGCAGGAAAAGAGCAAGTTCCGCATGTTTCAGCAGCGACATAATCAGGTAACGGTCGGCATTCGGCAGCCCGTTTCGGTACATTTCCCGCGTCATCTCATTTTCTTCCCTGAACAGCCGCTCGGCACTCTCTTTCCGGCTGCATTGCAGACACGCTTTTGCCCACATCTGCATCGTTATCCGCAGTTCCTGCATATAGAAAAGATAGCGGTCCTGATAAGGATCGCTGCCGGTACCCGGCACTGACCACACCAGCATCGGTTTGCCCTGTTCGGCGGCTTCAAATTTGTCTTTCGCTTTCACCCTTTCCAAACCGGAAAGCAGCGATTTCCAATGATCAACCGATGATGCAAAACAGATTCCCGCTTCTTCATATTTTTTCAACATGCCGGCAAATGTGCCGCTCATTTTGTAGAAGAGGGCGGTCTTCATCGTTAAAAAAAGTTGGGCGAAAAGATTTTTTGAGACATCCGGCATTTTCTTTTGAGATAACACAATTCCGCGCCGGCAGTATTCCAATGCCGAGATCAGAACGGTTTTGGTTTTGTCAGCCGGATAGTCCGTTGCGGCAGCCCGTTTCACGAAAGTTTCGGCGAAATCCGCAAATTGGGAATATCCCATTAACACGTCAATGATCACATGTTCATTGCCTTCTTCATAAAACCTGACAATGTCGGCGATCTCTTCGTGCAGGAATTGCAGGGCTTTTTCGGTTCGTTCCGTTTTAACGAGAATGACTGCCGCCGCCAGCATTAATTCTCCCCACTGAACTTTTGCGTTGTGAATATCCGCCGTTTCCCGATCTTCATCGGCGATTGTCCGAAACAACCGCTTCGCCTTATAAATATCTTCGAGTGAACTTTCGGGCAGCCGGATTTCGTCCCACAATGCGCTGCGCTGCCGGTAGGCAAAAGCGAGTTCGCCCCGGAATTCAATTTTCCCGTCATCAACTGCCGATTCGAGAAGACGGATCAATTTATTGAACCACACAAAGACATGCGTTGTATCCCGCAGTAATTGCCAGATATTCGCCATTTTCCGGTAGCCCGCCGCTACATTCGCCAACACTTCCGTATGCCCTGAATCGTAGCGGCGGCGCAGGGCTTTCACGGCTTGTTCCATCAATTGAACGCCCTCTTTGATTTTGCCCTGCACCACGAGCATATTGGCATGATTTAACTGCACCACGCCGATGGAGTAGGAAATGAAGGTCGGATCGTAGCGGGGCTGTTTCATATCAGAGGCGCATTGATACTGCCAGACCGATTCTTCATACGCATCGGCGGCTTCATCAAAACGGTTCAGTTCGGCGAGCATGTTTCCCCGGCACATCAGTACGTTTGCCATACCGGTTCGGATCATATAGGATTCTGTATCGCCCCATTGCTGCTGCCGGTACATATCCGCAAACACTTGCCGGCAGCGGTCGAATTCAGCCAGTGCTTCGGGAATTTTCCGTATTTTTTCGTAAAGCATTCCGTGTTCGAGATAGAGGGCGGTGAACATCATACCCGCCTGCTCAAAACCGGCAGCGATCAGTTTATTGACGGTGCGGATGGAGGTTCGGACGGTCTCAAATGCTTTGTCCATATTGCCGGATTGTTCGTAGAGGCGGGTCAGTTTCAGCAATGCCTGCACCAAAAACGGCTGGGCTGCGTTTTCACCCTCTTCCATACATTCTTCGGCATATTCGGCAGCCCTTTGCAGTGCGAGAATTGCACCGGCAATATCGCCGTTCTGCACTTTTGAATCGCCGCATGCGGTCAGTGCATTGATCAGCGGAATCCGAAATTCGCGTCCGCCGAGGTCAACGAGCCGCTGCCAAATGGCGGCGGCTTGCTCTTGCGATGACTGTGCGGCGGCGTAAGCACCGAGCGGTTCTATGAGAACATCTGCTTTCGTCATCAACGCGACGGCGAGTTCATTTTGTGCAGCCGGATCGTCGGATATGTTTTCTTCCATCAAATACTTGATGGCTTCATTAAAAGCGAGCAGTCCGGCTTCGGGACCTTTGTGAAAGCGTGTCAGAGCCGCACGAAAGAGCAAGCCGCGTCCGATAAAGGTGTTTAATTCGTGCTGGCCTTCTTTGACCAATTGCCGGAGGACGTTGACGGCTTCGTTGATGCTGTCGAGTGCGTCTGCAAATTTTTCTTTAAGAGCGGATTCCTGTGCAGCGCGGAGCAAGGTTTCCGCAAGTTCCGACCGGAGGTGCAATTCACCGGCGGCGATCCGTGCAGTTAATCGTTTAACGATTTGCTCGGTCGTTTCTTTGCGCCGTTTGGGTTGGAGAGGATCGTCTGGCATCGGTTTTTTGACATTATATCGGAACAGTCCTTAAAAACAACCTTCAGTAAAAGACGAAAGATTTGTACCGGCATTCGGTTTGCCGTTGCGGTGTGAAACACAGCGGCGTGAAACACCGTTTCCCGCCTGTTTTTCCTTTCGTTTCCTTTTTTGTTTCCCATTGCAATCATCCGCCGAAACCGCTACAATCCTCCGGTTGTTTTCAACGGAACTGTTCCCTCACCCTCTTTTATTGGAGAAAAACTATGGCACAATTACCTGATTACGTTTCCTCATCGAAACCCGTCCCGAAAGAATCCCGAACCGGCTGGCTGACAACCGCCGCCGCCACTTACGCCGGAGTCATGCTCTGGTTTGTTTTCTGGCAGGACGTTCCAACCGGCGGCGGAAACTTTGCCGGCGGAACCCTCGCCGCCGGTCTCCCGGTCGCCGGCGGCGCACTCATTCTTGCCGCCCTGCTTTGTTATTTCCTCTACTTCCTCGTTCCCGGTCTTCTCGGAATGAAAACTGGTTTGCCCCTTGCCGTTGTCGGCACCTCTACCTACGGCACCGTCGGCGGATACCTGATGCCCGGCTTCCTGATGGGCGTACTCCAATTCGGCTGGTTAAGCGTCAATGCTTACTTTTCCGCCCTGCTCCTCGCCGCCCCTTTCGGGCAAAATGCCGGTTCGCCGCTCCACATCGGCATCGGAATCGTCTGGGCATTAATCGCAATGTTCATGGGATTAAAAGGAATCCAATATGTCGGCAAAGTCGCTTCCTATCTGCCGGTCATTCCGATTGTTATTTTGGTATTGCTCCTCGTCAAAACAGTTGGTATATACACAACATTTGACGCGAACAAAATGATGGAAGCGGCAGAAACAAAAATTAAAACGTCCGAAAAAGCATTGCCCGATATTCTTGCCAAACTTGACGCTTTCGGTTATCCCGGTAAATTGACCGGCGAAAAGAAGCAGGAATTCAAAACACTTGAAGAACAATACCAGAAAACATTACAGGCATCGCAATCCAAACCCGCAACGCTCTACGGCAATGCTTCCCTCGGCGTGCTGTCGCTGATGTGTACTTACGTTATCGGTTTTTTCGCCACGGCAGGTGCGGCGGGAGTCGGCATTTGCAGCGTGGTCAAAAATAAAACGTCTGTTCATCTCGGCGGTTTGGTCGGAATCGTTCTGCCGACCGTTGCCAGCGGGATTATTGCACTGATTGTCGTTGCCGGTGCGCAAAAACTCGCTCTCGAAGCCGGCAAACCGGAACTCTTGTCGGTCTATCAGGTACCGGGCTTGTTTGAATTGATTCTCGGCAGCAAACAGGTTGCGGCGGTGTGTATGTTCCTGCTGGCAATCGCTGCCTTTCCTTCGGCTTGTTTCTGCACGCTCATTGCGGCGGACTGCATCAAGACATCATTTCCGAAAATCAATCCTTGGGCATCGTGCGGAGTCGGCGTTGCGGCGGCGATTGCACTGGTCGTTACCGGCTGGGCAGGACAGGCGGGAGCGGTTTTTTCCGTTATCGGGGCATCATTTGGACCGATTTGCGGAGCCATGGCGGCGGACTATATCCTTTCCGGTTTCAAATGGGCGGGGCCGCGTGCGGGAGTCAATCCGGCGGGCTGGCTGTCGTGGTTCTTCGGTTTCATTGTCGGCGGGGCAACACTTGTTGTGACCGGTTTTCTCGGCAAACCGATGCCGTTTGAAATTCCGTGTCCGCCTCTTTCGGCATTCCTCACCGGTTTCGTTTTGTACATTGTCTTTGCCAAAACCGGCTTGCAGACGAAAACACTTGACCTGCCCCAGCGGATAGACCGTTAGCACGTTCAGGAACAAGAATACGTGCGGAGAAATGTCCCGACTTGTCCGGTGATGCTTTCGGTTTCACCGGAATTGTCAAGGATGAAATCCGCCCGCTGCCGTTTGATCCCGACCGGCCACTGGGCGGATTCACGCTGTCTCCATTCGGTTTCCGTCCAGCCCCGCGACAGAATACGGCGGAGGCGTATCTCCTCCGGCGCATCGACAAAAATAATGCCGTCCGTTTCTTTGTCCCAGCCGCACTCCAGCAGAAGCGGTGCGTCCAGCAGACAAATGCCTGCGCCGTTTTGTTCATATTCTGTCCGCTGCCGTTTGACCTCTTCGGCAATCAGCGGATGCGTCAGCGATTGCAGAAACGCAAGTTCCGTTTTTTTTGCCGATGAATCCGCAAACAGGACGGCAGCAAGTTTTTTCCGGTCAACGTCTCCGCCGGAATCAAAAACATGATTTCCCCACCGCTGCCGGACGGCTTCCTTCACTTCTTGTAACAATAAAATGCGGTGTCCGGCGGCATCAGCATCAATCACCGGCACACCGAACCGGCGGAATACCGCCGCCGCTGTACTTTTTCCGCTGCCGATTCCGCCGATGATTCCGAATACTTTCATAGCGAATCTAATTTTTGTATGTCCACCAGCATAAAATCGCCGCCGGTACGCTTTGCCAAATCTTGCAGCACTGAAAGCGGAATCTTACCGGAAGTAAACTGCACGCAGTTAATCTTAATTTTACCTTTCTTGGCCGCACCGCAGATTTCCTCCAGATTCAGGGAAAACGATCCGTCCGTCATAAAGAAAATAATTTCCGGTTTATTTTCAATCGCTTTCAGCAACGCATCACGCGGTTCTGTCCCGCCGCGGCTAACCGTATTGTCGATAAACCGTATCGCCTCTTTTTTGTTTTCCGGCGTTGCCTTGACCAACTGATTCTTCCAAGGGTCAAAACGGTCATCGTAACAAATAAGGTTCAGCGAATGATTGCTTTTCAGCGGTTCCAGACATTGAATCAACTGCCGCTTCAACGCTTCGAGCGGCTGCCCTGCCATACTGCCGGATCGGTCAAAGACGAAAACAAACTTCGATCCCTTGCCGACCGTTCCGAAAAATTGAACCGTTGCATCTCCTTTGCCGATGGTTCCGCCGCCGTTTTGGTTTTGCTTTTCCGGCGGAGTTTCATCAGAATAATCTGCTGCGTCTCCGTTCAGGTTGCGGATTAAATCGTTAACGGAATCCGATACCGGCGGGGTGTTTTTTTCCGTATCCGCTTGGCCTTTCGGCGGTGCCGGTTCCGCAGACGGCGGACTTTCAGCGGTCTGTTTGGTTTCCGCCGCCGATTCCGCCGCTGGTTCTGCCGCCGGTTCACTGTTGGTGGCCGGTGCGGTTTCCGGTACCGGCGGCGTATGACCGGACACGGTATTGCCGGACGGCGGTTGATCGGAATCTGTATGACCGGAATCGGCAGCGGCATTTTTGTCCGCACCGCCGGTCTGCGCACCGGACGAATCCGTTCCTGCCGGTTTGGACATCAGCCAAAACAGAAGCAGAATCAGTAAAAGCAGCAGAACAATACCGGCAATGACCGCGTATTTCTGCCGTTCGTTCCCTTCTTTCTGCGGGAGCGGAACGGAAACCGGCTGTCGGGGAAGCGGAACGGGAATCTGCATACCGGATAATTTTACCGTTTTCCGGCAATCTGTACACAGATCGCTGAAACATGCGGTATAATACGGTTGTTTCCTCTTGCCGAAAATTCAACTTCACGATGTCCGCCGATTTGCGCCGCTCGTTACGTATTAAAATCAACCTTTCCTGTCCTCACTGCTGGCAGGAATTTCCGACCGATAAGATTTTGTTTATCGGCGAACATACCGATCTGCCGCAGGATCCCAAAACCAACGGGAACTACCGGTTTCTGCCGCAGCGGTTTACGCTTGCCGGTGCCGCTCTTGATCCGCACGGCGTAACCTGTGAAAAAATGGCGTGTCCCGAATGTCATCTGCAAATTCCGAGACCATGGCTGCATCTGAACAATTTTATGCTTTCCATTGCCGGCGCACCCGCTTCGGGAAAATCCTATTTTCTTGCGTCAATGATCTGGCAACTCCGCAAAACGATGGCACAGAGTTTCTGTACGAACTTCACCGATGCCGATCCGCAGATGAACCGGCAGATTTTCGATTATGAAACCACTCTTTTCACCGGCAGCGACGACCCGCATAAGTTGGTGCGGATCGATAAAACGGACGTTGCCGGCAAGATATACAACAACACGGTTCTTAACGGAACAGCAACGCAGTTAG
>JAIRPZ010000094.1 GCA_031256755.1 Planctomycetaceae bacterium | reverse complement strand
ATAACTTACCTGTTGAGAGTGTGAGTTGGGGTGATAGTCAGGAGTTTGTTGCGCAGTTGAATGAACTGAATGTTGCGCCTTCGGGATTTAGATTTTCATTGCCGACAGAGGCGCAGTGGGAGTATGGTTGCCGTGCGGGTTCAACGACGGCATATTGTTTTGGAGACAACTGGCAGCAGTTGCCGGTCTTTGCTTGGTTCAGCGGTTATAAGGATTTTGAAGAGTGGGAGAAGAGCAAGGAGTGGAAGGACAAGACGTATAGCAAGTGGGGGGATACAACGCATCCTGTTGGTACGAAGCAGGCGAATGCTTGGGGCTTGTATGATATGCATGGCAACGTATGGGAGTGGTGTTTGGACTGGTACGATGATTATCCGAGTAGTGCTGTAGCAGATCCTTCGGGTGCCTCGTCCGGTGATGACCGGGTGTACCGCGGCGGCAGTTGGCGCAGCTACGCGGTGTTTTGCCGGTCGGCTTGCCGCGGCTTCGGCACGCCGGAGCACAGCAGCTACGCCTTGGGCTTGCGTGTCGCCTTAGTGAGTGTCCGTTAAGAGCGTGCCGCGTAGTGCGGTCTTGCCATCCCGCGGAGCGGGGCAAGCCGCAAACGGAGCGGCAGGGGACTTTGCCCCTGAAAAAAAATACGGTATATTACACTTTTCCCATTACACAAGGAGAATATTATGAGCGGACCGAAAGGGGGCCGGGCAGCCGTCGGCGGAGCCGGAGATGCGGCACTGGCATTAGCGGCTATCGGCGTGATTGCGCTGCCGGTTGCGGCGGCGGGACTTGTCGGATACGGTATTTACAAAGGCACACAAGCAGCGGCGCGCGGCATTGACAAAACATTGAAAGAACGCGAAAAACGCCGGAACGATATGGCAGCGGAAATTGCGTCCAAAGAACGTCCCGTTTTGTCATTGATAAGCAACGCCGAAAACCGCTGGCAGAACGAAAAACGCCCGCTCGATGCGGCACGCCAAAAGGCAGAAACAGAATGGCAAAAACTCCGCAGCAGTGCCGGAACGCCGCAGGCAAAAAAAGAAGCCGAAGAGACATTCCGAAGAGCCGAAGAATTGTTTGCCGAAGCGGAATCTTTATACGGAAAATTTAACACCGCCAACGTTCAATCAAAAGAGAAATTTTCGGAAGCAAAACGCAAAACCGGTTCTTCGGTCCGTACTGTCCGCAGTATCGTCAGCGAAGGGCAGTCGGCGGCAGACCGGGCAGTCGGGGCAGTCAATCAGGCAGCGGAATCCGCACGCAATGCGAAACTCATTTATGAGGAAACACTCCTTATCATTCAGCAGAAAGCCGCCGCAGAACGGAAAGAAGAACTCCGCCGTCAAAATGCACGGACGAGTATTGACAGTGCCGCAAGTGAATTGCAGGCGGACAACCTGACGTTCATTCAGGATTGGCTCGGCAACGAAGCAGCGGAGTTGATTCAGCAAAGCATGCAGAATGCCGAAAAGGCGTTTCACGCAAAACAATATGAAGACGGCGTACAGAAATCACAGGAGGCGGTTGCCATGTACCGCAAGTTTTACAGCACGGCATTGGAAACGAAACAGAAATTTGAGAATCGGGAAATCATTACCGATGCCATCACGGCGGCGTTGACGGACTTGCAGTATGACGAACCGGACGTGAATTATGAACCGCTTGCGGACGGCGGCAATGCAATGCTCGGCAATATCACTATCTTTGCGAAGAGCAAAGGGGAAAGCGGCGATATGCGGCTGGCGATAGGGATGGACGGCAAAGTCAACATTGACGTTGATAATATCCCGGAAGGACAGGAAACGGAGTGTCATCAGCGGCTGCTTGACTTGCAGACGAAGGTTTCGGACGTTGTCGATTTTGACATTACGGATTGGGGGCGTGCGAAAGATGTCAAACCGGTTCACGGAGACGGTATCCGTGTACGGCAGCAGATTCAACAGCAGGAAAAAATCCGGCAGAGAAGTTTATAACAACACGAAGTTTATACCAACACCATAGAACACTATGAAAAAGTTGAAGAAAAATGTTGATACGGACAAAGCAGGCGAATTGCTTGAGTTGACGCTGGAAGGAATCAATTGGCGTTTCCGCTGGTGTCCGGCCGGCACATTCACAATGGGCGATGACAGCGGCTATGCAACACCGCATAAGGTAACGTTGACGCGGGGCTTCTGGCTTGGCGAGACGCAGGTGACGCAGGAGTTTTGGCAGGCGGTCATGGGGAAGAATCCGAGTTATTTCAAAGGGGCGAAATTGCCGGTCGATCGCATTAGTTGGAACAGTTGTCAGGAGTTCATTGCGAAGTTGAACGGGCTGAATGCTGCGCCTGCGGATTTTACGTTTTCGCTGCCGAGTGAGGCGCAGTGGGAATATGCATGCCGTGCGGGAAGTAAAACGGCGTATTGTTTCGGCGATGATGAGAAACAACTGAACGACTATGGATGGTATTACGGCAACAGCGGTATTAAAACGCATCCGGTCGGACAGAAGAAGGCGAATGGCTGGGGGCTGCATGATATGCACGGCAATGTATGGGAGTGGTGTCTGGATTGGTACGGTACTTATCCTAACGACGATGTCACGGATCCTTCCGGTGTCTCGTCCGGGATTTTCCGGGTGCTTCGCGGCGGCTGTTGGTACCGCAACGCGGGGTATTGCCGGTCGGCTTCCCGCTACAACTACACGCCGGAGAGCAGCATCAATTTCTTGGGTTTGCGCATTGCCCTTGTTCTGCAATAAGAATACCGGCAAGGCAAGCGTGCAGATTTATGCCGACAGTACACGGACACTGCTGTATTGGAATATCGGCAAACAAGTTGTGCAGCCGGCGGTGACACAATTGAGCGGGGCGCATTTTATCGGCATTTTGTCCGTAAAACGGCTGCAAGAAACCCGCACACAGCCGGCATTAAAAAAATCCGTTCTAACTCCGCTTACACGCAATAACAACGTTCCCTGAAAAACCATGTCCTGCAAACGTCTGTACGAAAAATTAGTTGTCCAATTCGGCAAACGGCAGTTTGTGCTGACCGGTGAAACGGCGGATGGGTATTTTGCCGATACGGTGCGGGGCGTTTGCGCCAACATCGAAGACGCACTGCTCTATTATGCTGTCCAGCAAGGATACGAAATTGCCTTCGCGATTGATGAAAAAATGACGCTGCGGTTTGCCGAACCCGGTATGCAGGAAAAATACAACAGCATCATACAAGGCAAAAGCGAAGACCCGAACAAAAAAGCGGGCAGCGTTTCACGAAACCGCAGTGCGGCAACGCCCGATCCTCCGCCGCAAAATACCGAAAACGAAGGACAAACCCCTCCGAATAATGCCGCAAACAATGCGGCGAACAGTGCTGTCAATCAAGTCCAAACCAATTCGGCAAGCAAAGCACAGCAAATTTTTGACGGCATTAAAAACCGTTTGATTCCGCATCAAACGAAATCGTTCATCGTGTTAAGCAGTGCCGAAAAACAGTTGGAACACGCAGAAGGAAAACTCACCCCCGCATCCGAAGCAAAAATCCGAACCATACGCGAATGGGCGAAAATTCCGGCCGGACACGTTGACACCGCCACCGTGTTAATCGTCAACCCCGTCAAAATAAAATACGGCAATGACGTGAACCTCGCCGATCAGGAATTCACACTTGCTTCCGACCGTCTTGTTTCCGGTCTCGCCGATAAAGTTGTTGATATTACGGTCTGCAAACCTGACATGACGGAAGTTGCCGCATTGCTGACACGTTTGCAGTGCCGGTACGGACTCGGCGGCAATGTCCGGCGGACGGCGAATTATATCGTTTCCAAAGGATTGACGATGTACAACATCGTTGAACGCATTAAACGGCGCATGACGGACGGAACGAATCCGAAAGTGCTGGAACAAATCTTTGAAGACGACAGCGAAGCAAAACGGAAACAGGCATTGCAGGATGCCGAAAAAGAACTGAACGGTTTGATTGGTCTTGCTTCTGTGAAAGAGCAACTCAAAAAGTTATTCGGACTTGCCTCAATGATTCAAAAGCGGCAGGAAGCGGGTTCGGACACATCGGCATTTTCACTGCATTCGCTTCTGCTCGGCAATCCGGGAACAGGCAAAACGGTAGTGGCACGCATTTTAGCGAAGTATTACTTTGCACTTGGTCTGCGGAGAACGGATAAAATTGTCGAAATTTCCGTTGCTGATATTTCGAGCGGTTATAATCCGGGCGAGTCCATGGAAAAGTTAAAAGCAAAGATAACTGAAGCGATGGGGGGCGTGCTGTTCATTGATGAAGTGTATCAATTTGCGGACAACGAATGGCTTAAACAAGCGTTTGAAAACGTGCTGATGAAAACAATGGAAGACCGCCGGGACGAATTGACGGTATTAGCAGCGGGCTACGGCGGCGAGTATTTGCAGCGTCTTCTGAACGTGAACCCCGGAATGAAACGGCGGTTCAATCATCCCGACAACACCATCACGTTTCCTGATTACACAGCGGACGAATTGCGGCAAATCACGGAACGCATGCTTCAGGCAGAACATTATTCACTGGCGGAAGATGCGTGCATTCCGTTAATGCAGTATATCGGAACACGTCTCAAAACCGGCAAGATGGAAAATGCGGGCGGAGCGAGAAACGTTGTCGAAACGATGATGAAGAATGCGGCAGCGCGAAACGAATATGCGGTGATCACGGCGGCGGATATTCCGAATACAAAATGCGGAACAACGATTGAACAAATCCTTGAGGAACTTGATGAAAACTTTATCGGTTTGCAAAGTGTGAAAGAGCAAATCAAGCGGATTGCGAAACGGATTGCCTACGATGAAAAAAACGGACTGGGAACAGACGCAAAATATAATATGCGGTTTATCGGCAATCCGGGAACCGGCAAAACAACGATAGCCCGTTATATGAGCCGCGTGTTTAACGCAGTCGGTCTTATCGAGGGAACCGATGTTGCGGAGATTTCCGCGCTTAATCTGAAAGCGGGTTATGTCGGTCAGTCATCGGGCAGAGTCACGGAGGCGTTCACCAAAGCCCGTGAGGAAGGAAAAGTGCTGTTCATTGACGAGGCGCACAATCTTTATTCGTCAGCAGGCGATAATGATTCTTTCAATAAAGACATTATCGGACAAATCACGCAGGAGGTCACGTCTGGCCGCAACGCCCGTGTTTTTACGGTTTTGGCGGGTTATCCTGAACCGATGCAGCGGCTGTTTAATGCGGATCCCGGCTGGGAGCGGCGGTTTCCGCTTGTGGTGGATTTTCCCGATTACACGGCAGCGGAGTGTCTGCAAATCTTGAAAATGAAGTTGAAAAAGAGTAAACTAACGCTTGCACCGGAAACGGAACCGCCGCTGCTGGATTACATTCACACGCTGAAACAGAATCCGAAATTCGGCAATGCCGGTGAAATGGAGAATTTGGCGGCGGTGCTGGCGGACAATTACATTATGCGGGATGACGGTTCGCAAACCATCACACCGGAGGATTTACCGGAATGACCTTACACGAAGCCTTACAGCAAGCCGGATACCGGAACGTTGACCCAAGCACGCTCGAAATTACCGAGCAGGTGTTAACGCTGTCGGTGCAGCAGTATCCGCTGTTGCAGCCGTTAAGCAGTTTGCTGAAAAAAATAACCGATGCAAAACAACTCGAAGATGCCCGCTCCGAAATCATGAACGAAATCGGGCGGCTGAACTCGCAGCGGGCAGCACTGCGGCAAAGCAAACAGAAAGCAGAACAAGATTTGGAAACAGAACGTCAGGCATTGATTCAGGAACAGGGAACGCTCACGGCACAGCGCGCCGCCTTGCAGAAAATCAAAGACGGAAACGCTAAAAAACGTGCCGACATTGAAGCGTTGCAGAATGAACTTGCCGCATTGCCGAAAGAAAACGAAATGAAACAGAAATATGAGACCACTCAAAAGATGATTGAAGAAGCAAAGAAAAATCCATGGCTTGCCCCGCAAGTCAGAGAAAAAATACAGCAGGTCTGGAATGAACTGCCGTCCGATAAACTTGATGAGCAAATCATTTCCAAACATCATTAAACAAACCTATCCTTAAACATTATTAACAAAAATGGCTATTTCACTTGTGAAAGGACAAAAGATTTCGCTCGTCAAAGAGAGCGGCGGAGCATCACTCGCGAAGATTTCGATGGGACTCGGATGGGATGCGGCGAAAAGAAAGCCGAAAGGCATCATCGGTGCCATTTTCGGCGGCAAACAGCCCGATTCGATTGACCTCGATGCGTCGTGTGTATTGTTCGATGCCGATAAAAACATGGTCGATGCCGTTTGGTTCCGGCAACTGAAAAGCAAAGACGGCAGCATCCGGCACACCGGCGACAACCTCACCGGCGACGGTGACGGCGATGACGAAAGCATTATCGTTGATTTAGATAAAGTGCCGGCAAACGTTCAGGCATTGGTTTTCACGGTGAACAGTTTCCGCGGGCAGACGTTTCAGGAAGTCGATAATGCGTTCTGCCGTCTCGTCAATCTGTCGGATAATCAGGAGATTGCCCGATACACTTTGACCGGCGGCGGCAATTACACGGGATATATTATGGCGAAAGTTTATCGTCATCATGGCGAATGGAAAATGGCGGCTCTGGGCGAACCGTCTGACGGGCAGACGTTTAACGATATGCTGCCGCAAATCACGGCAACGTTATAAACATAAACTTTTTTCGTTGATGAAAATCAACGGCTGACAATTAACACGAAAGGAGAAACATCATGGCGATTTCATTAGTAAAGGGTGCGAACACATCACTGACGAAAGATAATCCGGGACTCAACAAGATTCAGGTTGGTCTTGGCTGGGATGTTCGTGCCACAAGCGGAGCGGCATTTGACTTGGACGCTTCGGCGTTTTTATTGAATGCGGCGGGCAAAGTACGCAGCGACAGGGATTTCATTTTTTATAATCAGTTGAAATCCGCTGACGGGAGCGTGGAACATACCGGCGATAACCGCACCGGCGAGGGCGAAGGCGATGACGAAATGCTTTATGTAACGCTTGCATCGGTTCCGGCGGATGTGCAGAAAATTGCGTTTACGGTAACGATTCACGAAGCCGCTGCGAACAAACAAAACTTCGGACAGGTTTCGTCTGCATTTATTCGGATCGTCAATCGGGACAGCGGCGAGGAGATTGCACGGTTTGATTTATCGGAGGATGCGTCTACGGACACGGCGATGATCTTCGGCGAACTCTACCGGCACGGCGGCGAATGGAAATTCAAGGCGGTTGGTCAGGGTTTCACCGGCGGTCTTGAAGCATTGGCGAAGAATTACGGCGTAAACTTATCGTAAATTGATAACATAAGATTGCAGCGGCGGATTTTATTCCGCCGTTTTGTCATTCGTTTTTTCATTGTTATTTCTCTGACAGGATCAGCATGATTTTCAGGAGTTCTTGCCGGACGGCTTTATTTTTGTAATAAAAAATCCTGCCCCAAATGATTCCTGCTCAAAACAAACAACGGGGACATACGTCACCCGTTTGTCATTTTATAACAGGATTCACAGGATAAAACAGTATCTCTTTACATGATATATCAACATAGGAGAATAACGCTGGACGAAACCGGATTTTTTGGTACAATCGTTTTTCAGACCTTTCGTCTTTTTTATCTTATTTCTCAATCATGGCAACGTCCACGTTCCTTTCCCGCGTCCTTATTATTTTTGCCCTTTTATTTTCTTCTGCCGGTTTCGTTGCCGCTGCCGGAAACAACGTTGCCGGAGAGACCGCCGATAAACTCGCAGCGGGTTTTGCTGCTCCGCCTGCCGAGGCAAAACTCTGGTGTTTCTGGTGGTGGCTCAACGGCAACGTCACCAAAACCGCTATCACCCAAGACCTCGAAGCCATGAAAGCAAAAGGTTTCGGCGGTGTTTTCATTATCGATGCCAATGGCTCCAATATCGGCGGAAATAAAAATGTTTCCGAAGGTCCGATGTATTCCTCGCCGGAATGGATTGAACTTTTTCGTCACGCCGTTCAGGAAGCCGACCGGCTCGGATTGTCCGTCAGTGTGAATATCCAAAGCGGCTGGGATGTCGGCGGTCCCGTTGTTCCGCCCGAACACGCCATCAAACGGATTGTCCATTCGGCAACCGCCGCCGAAGGCGGAAAAGAAATTGTTACAAAATTACCGCAGCCGAAAACCGTTCTCAATTATTACAAGGACGTTGCCGTTCTCGCCGTGAAAAGTACGCCGGGCAAAAAGCGAACGCCTCTGAAACACTTTAACGCAAAAATTGCCGTTAAAGAAGTCGAATGGAAAATAAAAAACAGTGCCTTTCTGACAGATGATGAACCGGATTTGCCCGGCGACCCCGACACAAATGTTGATGAGGTCATCGTCCTGACCGGCAAGATGGACAAAGACGGGCAACTTCAATGGAACGCACCGGCGGGAAATTGGGACATTCTCCGTTTCGGTTATACATTGACCGGCAAAAAAGTTGTTGTGCCGAGCGGTCAGTGGCAGGGGCTCGTCATTGATTATCTCAGTGCCGAGGCGTTTGATTTTTACTGGGAAAAGGCGGTGCATCCGGTTCTCGAACCGGTCAAACCGCATTGGGGAAAAACACTGCGCTACTTTCATTCCGACAGTTACGAGGCGGGCGGAATCAACTGGACTCCGCTTTTTGTTACAGAATTCCAAAAGCGGCGCGGCTACGACCCGGTTCCTTATCTGCCGGTGATTGCCGGCTATATTCTGAATGACCGGAACACCAGCAACCGCTTTCTGAACGATTACCGCCGGACGCTTGCCGATTTAATTGCGGAAAATCATTACCGGCGTTATAAGGAAACCGCACGCAAATACAATATGGGTATTCACCCCGAATCGGGCGGTCCGCCGACCATACCGATGCTGGACGCGCTGCAAACACTCGGCATTTCGGATATTCCGATGGCGGAATACTGGGCAAAATTCACCGGCGGGGCTTTTAAGCAGGACAAAGACCGGTGGATGGTCAAGCAGCCCGCATCGGCGGCGCATACCAACGGACACAAACTCGTTGCCGCCGAAGGATTCACCAGCATTGGTCCGCATTGGAACGAGTCCTTTTCGCATAACTTAAAACCGACATTTGACTATGCCGTTTGTACCGGACTCAATCTGCATGTTTGGTGTCTCTGTGCATGTTCGCCGGATGAAACGGGCGAGCCGGGGCAGGACATGTATGCCGGAACACATTTTAACCGGCATCATTTTACGTTTCAGAAATCACAGGATTTTCTGAAATATATTAACCGCGTGCAGTTTTTGTTACAACAAGGATTGCCGTCCGCAGACGTGCTGGAATACAACGGCGAGAACGTGCCGGGTTTTACCGAAGACCGGCAGGCGAATTCGGCAAAGTCGCTGCCGGGTTATGATTATGACGTTGCTTCGGAATCGGTTTTGTTGAATCAGATTGACCGCGTGGAAAACGGACGCATCTTTTTGAAAGACGGTGTGAATTACCGCGTATTGGTGCTTCCGAACCGCAACAGCATTTCCAGAGCTGCCCTTGCAAAAATAGAAGAACTTGTCCGCAACGGCGCAACGGTTATCGGTCCGAAACCGGAACGAACAACCGGCTTGGATTTCGGTTTGAACTTGCAGCCGATTTCAACGGCACTCTGGGACAACGGTAAAATCATCACCGGTAAAACCTCCCGCGAGGTGCTGCAAGAGCGCGGCGTGCCGTTTGACTTTGAACGTGTAAGCGGCAGCAATGCAAAGCCGCGAGTGGAATGGATTCACCGCACGGTTTATCAAAATCAACTCGATAAACTAACGTTCCGCGAATTCAAAGAATTTGCACCGTCAGACGTTTCGACCATTCCGGCGGACTTTAACAGCGGCGTTGCGGCAGAGATTTACTTCGTTGCCAATCTGACGGAAACGGCAGA
>JAIRPZ010000008.1 GCA_031256755.1 Planctomycetaceae bacterium | reverse complement strand
AGATCCCTCATCGGCATCTGTCGTGTTCGGGGATTTGAATGTTGTGAACCAGCATGCTGTATGCCACCAGATCAATCCCCGCAAGTCGTTCCATGTTTTGTCGGAGGTCGTTCCGGGAGTCCAATACCCTTGGATGACTTCGGAGAGGGCGGCGGTATTGGAAAGTCCGTCCGTAACCGATTCAAGCGGATTGACCGCTATTCCTATTTTGCCGGTGTCAAAAAGTCCTCCCCAAATGGAACCGGCATAGTCATACTTGGGATCGGTGCCTTTGATGCGTATCGGTGCTCCCTGAATCGGATTGAAATCCCAAAAACCGACGTTGCCGGTGCAGATGACCATATTGTGATGCCGCAAACGGTAATCCTTGTTGTCTGCCCTGTTCAGCATTGATGTCTCCCGATTATTTCCGCTGTCGCTGGGACAGGTGTATGTCGGAATGGCTCCGCTTATACGTTCCAGATTGACAGCACTGGTGTTATAATTTTGGGTAAGATCATAGCCGTCCCATCGGGCGGACTGTTCGATGAAGGGAAAGGTTCGGACAGCCCAAGTATTACTGCCGGCATCTGTACCGAGCGGAAAAGTTCCGAGTGCGTCATTGTGATTGTGAAAGCCGAGGACGACCTGCTTTTGGTTGCTTTGGCACTGCATTTTGCGTGCTGCTTCGCGGGCGGCTTGAATGGCGGGTAAGAGTAAGGCAATGAGCATGCCGATAATGGCGATCACGACCAAGAGTTCGACAAGGGTAAAGCCGGAAGTGCTTATCCTAAAAGGAATTACGGTTTTTGCCCCCCCCCCCCAAATGCGCCTATTTTGTTGTTTGCAGGACATTCTGCAGGGTTTGTAAGGGTTGTGCCGGTCATTTCGTGAACCGGTGTCAAAATTTTTGTACGCATGGTATTTCTCCTTTTCATAAAGAGGTAAAAAAATAACTACGCCGACGTAGCGTATCTATGTCTAGTATACTCTGAAACCGGAGGATTGTCAACAGTAGGGAACGAAAATGGCGAAAATTGTTCCGTTGCGGGGAACATTTGGCGGGCAGCAACAGCGAGGCAGAAAATATAAGCCAGTTTGTTAAAAAATGCGGTCATGCTGTTTACTGCGGTTTGCTTGTGATTATTGATTGATTATGAAACGGGCAAAATCGTTTGTCAATATCCCTGACCGCTGCGGACGGCTTTAGGGATGTATTCTTAACAGGGAGTCCCCCTTTTAATTTTCCCGCTTGGTTGTAAAATAAAGGGGATTTTTTGCAGGAAAGGACATTATGCCTAAACAGAAAACGCATAAAGGGATCAAAAAACGGTTTCGGCTGACCGCAGGCGGTAAAGCGAAACACCGGCACAGCGGCACCAGCCACTTGGCGTATCGGTTGACGAAAAAACAGCGGCGGAACCTGCGCGGAACCGGTGTTGTTGCGGAAGCGGAAACGAAAAAAATTGTTTCCGCATTGATTCCGTGTCAATAGCAGCGCAGTCATAACATACACGTTGAAGCGTGTTTCCAGCAGGAACGGCAGTTGGTCATCGGACACAAACGGTGTATCGGCGTGTTTTTTGCGGCTGTGCAGTTTCGGGATTTGTCCCGCAAAGCCGGCGGATCGGGTTGTAATGCTTCGGTTAATGGAATCGGAGAACCTAGACATTCGTTAATTTAATGAGAAAGGGAAAGAACGATGAGGACACAGCGGGGGGCTGCCAGACGGCGGTCGAAAAATAGAATTTTCAAGCGGGCAAAAGGGTTTCGGGGCGGACGCGGACGGTTGCTGCGGACAGTCAAGGAGACCATTGTCCGGGCGGATTGTTATGCAACAAGAGACCGCAGGGTTCGGAAACGTGAATTCCGGGCATTGTGGATTATCCGAATCAATGCGGCTGTGCGGCAACTTGGGCTTCGCTACGGCGAATTTGTTGCCGGTTTGAAAAAGGCGAGTATTATTTTGGATAGGAAAACGCTTGCGGAAATGGCGGTCAATGACAAAGATGCCTTTGCAAAAGTGGTGGAAACCGTTAAGTCCGTGCTGGGAAAAGCGTAAAAAACGGCACTTTCGGTCAACGATTAAAAAGCACGCGGACATGTCCTGCGTGCTTTTTTCATAGAGCAAAAAAGAAAAAAGGGTAAAATATCAAAACGTTACACGGCGTATTTGCACCTATAACAAATACGCCGTGATAACCTGTTCTACTCTCTTTCTTGCCTTTCTCACTCGCTCTCTTCCTCTCTCTTCTGCCTTCCGTTCCGTGCGCGAAGTAGTAAGAGGATTAGCGTTTCGAGAATTGAGTCCCTCTTCTTGCTTTCCGCAAGCCGTATTTTTTTCTTTCGACTTCGCGTGCATCGCGGGTTAACAAACTGTGTTCCCGCAATACAGGTTCCGTTTCCGGGTCGAATTTCTTGATTGCCCGGGCGATTCCCAATTTGCAGGCATCGGCTTGTCCGGTGGTGCCGCCTCCCTGCACACTGATCAGGACATCAACGGTCTCTTGTTTTCCGGTCAGAGCGAGCGGAGCCAAGACCGCATTTTGCTGCTGGGCTGTTTTGAAAAAATCTGTCAATTCACGGCAATTGATGCTTATTTTTCCTTCGCCTGCCCGTACACGAACTCTGGCAACGGACGACTTCCGCCGTCCTGTTCCCAAACAATCATTTTTGCCGTTTCCGGCGATGATGAAATTTCCTAACTTAACCATAGCACTAATCTAGTTATTTTTTTGCCAAATCAATCGGTTGCGGTGCTTGCGCTTGATGCGGGTGCTGCTCACCGCTACGGTACACCTTAAGTTTGTCCAGCATTTGCTTTGCAAGTTTGTTCTTCGGGAGCATTCTGCGGACGGACTCTGTGAGAATTCGTTCCGGGTGATGAGCAAACCGCTCGCGTGCCGTTTCGCTTTTCAGACCGGGCCATTTTGTCCACCACGTATAACGTTTCCGGTCGAGTTTTTTGCCGGTAAAAACAACTTTATCGACATTTGTGACGACGACGTACTCTCCGGTATCAACATGCGGAGTATATTCCGGGCGGTGCTTTCCCATAAGAATCATAGCAATATCGCCGGCTAAACGTCCGACAACTTTGTCGGTACCGTCAACGATGTACCATTTCTGCGGTACTTCGTCCGGCTTTGCCATATATGTTTTTCCTATAATGCTCTTTCCCATAATCATCTGATACGGTCTGCAACTCTACAACAATGTCCCTTCCGACTGTATCTATTCTAACACATTCTCGAAACAAGAGAAGGGGGGACGTATGTCTGCACAACAAACAATGCATCTTTTATAAACTTTCTTGGGAAACTGACGGGGGCGTAAAAAACCGGCGGTCCCTACTTTCGCAATTTTTCTACTATCATCGGTATCAAAAGCTTAACTTCTATGTTCGGGATGGGAATAGGTGTGACCTTTTGAATTAACCACCGGAAAAGACCCTGACCGGCTTATTCACCCGGTCAAGGCAATATAAAAATGGGCAAGAGCAGCAACATACATTGCGCTTATCTAATAGGAGTATTAGATATATGCGATCAAGCGTTCGTCCGTTAGTATCGCTTAGCTAAAATCCTCACAGACCTTACACACGCGACCTATCAACCTGGTTGTCTACCAGGGGACTTCCACATTACTGTTACGAAACCTCATCTTGGAGCCGACTTCACGCTTATATGCTTTCAGCGTTTATCCATTCCCCAGATAGCTACCCAGCCGTGCCACTAGCGTGACAACTGGAACACCAGAGCTGAGTCCAATAAAGTCCTTTCGTACTAAGATTGAATCTCCTCAAGTTTCGTGCGCCCACAGCAGATAGGGACCGACCTGTCTCACGACGGTCTGAACCCAGCTCACGTACCACTTTAATTGGCGAACAGCCAAACCCTTGGGAGCTCCTCCACCCCCAGGATGTGATGAGCCGACATCGAGGTGCCAAACCGCTCCGCCGCTATGGACGCTCGGGAGCGATAAGCCTGTTATCCCCGGAGTACCTTTTATCTGATGAGCGATAGCCCTTCCATTCGGGACTACCGGATCACTATGTCCTACTTTCGTATCTGCTCGACTTATGGGTCTCGCAGTCAAGCACCCTTCTACCATTACGCTCAACGCCTGATTTCCAAACAGGCTGAGGGTACCTTTGAACTCCTCCGTTACTCTTTCGGAGGAGACCGCCCCAGTCAAACTGCCCAACTGACAATGTCCGCCGCCCGGATTCACGGGAATCAGCGTTAGAACTAAAGTATAATCAGGGTGGTATTTCAACGTCGGCTCCGCCGGTGCTAGCGCATCGACTTCACTGCCTCCCACCTATCCTACACAAATCAGACCTCAGCCCAATATCAGCCTACAGTAAAGGTTCACGGGGTCTTTCCGTCTTACTGCGGGTACGTGGCATCTTCACCACGACTACAATTTCACCGGGTTACTAGTTGAGACAGTGTATCAGTCATTACGCCTTTCATGCAGGTCGGAACTTGCCCGACAAGGAACTTCGCTACCTTAGGACTCTCAAGGTTAGAGCCGCCGTTTACCGGAGCTTTGGTCGGAAGCTTTTCTTGCGATAACCTCCTTCCTTGACTTACCGGCACCGGGCAGGCGTCAGACCGTATACATCCACTTACGTGTTAGCACGGTCCTGTGTTTTTGATAAACAGTTGCTGATACCGATTTACTGTGACCCCCCGAAGCTTTGACACCTCAGGTGGCATCCCTTATTGCGAACGTACGGGATCATTTTGCAGAGTTCCTTAACTAGTATTCTCCCGAGCGCCTTAGTATTCTCAACCCGCCTACCTGTGTCAGTTTTAGTACGGTTATTGCTGCTTCAACCATTAGAAGATTTTCTTGGACGTTTTTCGGATGACCCTCAATACATCAGTCCCGTACTTCCTCACATTTCGGTCTTTTCTTCCCGATAGATTCCGCACAGGAACCACCGTTTCTATTTGGTGACTCACCGTTCAAACGCCGTCCCTCCATCTGTCCACAACAATAGCAAAGGAATGTTGACCTTTTATCCATCGACTACGCCTTTCGGCCTCGTCTAAGGTACCGGCTGACCCTGGGCGGAATTACCTACCCCAGGAAACCTTAGGCTTTCGGCGAACAGGATTCTCACCTGTTTTATCGTTACTCATTCCGACATAATCTCCTGTATAAGCCGCTATCGCTCCTTACGGTACGACTTGTATCTCTTATACAGTGCTCTTCTACCAATCTTACGATTCCGCAGCTTCGGTATAGAACTTACTCCCGTTCATTATCGGCGCTCAAATGCTCGACCAGTAAGCTGTTACGCACTTTTTAAATGATGGCTGCTTCTAAGCCAACATCCTGGCTGTCTCAGCATTCAAACTTCCTTTGTGACTGAGTTCTATTTAGGGACCTTAGCTGGCGATCTGGGTTGTTTCCCTCTCGTCCGCGAAGCTTATCCCTCGCGGACTGACTCCTGAGATAATTTTAACGGTATTCGGAGTTTGGTTAGGTACCGTATGCTTGGGAGCACCGGTGTCCAATTCAGTATCTCTACCCCCGTCAAATAGTGGCTCAAGGCCCGCCCTAAAGCGATTTCGAAGAGAACGAGCTATCTCCCAGTTTGATTAGACTTTCACTCCTCCCCACAAGTCATCCCCTCGGTTTTCAACCCAAGTGGGTTCGGTCCTTCACGCAGTTTAACCCGCGATTCAACCTGCTCATGGGTAGTTCAGCTGGGGTTCGCGTCTGGCACAATCAACAATCGCCCTATTCAGACTCGGTTTCCCTGTGGCTTCGGTCCGTAAGACCTTAACCGGGCTGATTACGCCAACTCGCCGGATCATTATGCAAAAGGCACGCCGTCACACGTTAAAATCGTGCTCCGACCGCTTGTAGGCACATGGTTTCAGATTCTATCTCACTCCCCTTAGTCGGGGTTCTTTCCATCTTTCGATCGCTCTACTAGTTCACTATCGGTCATCAGAGAGTATTTAGCCTTACGGAATGGTCTCCGTCGATTCAGTCGGGGTTTCACGTGACCCAACCTACTCAGGTATCATTCGGGAGGTTATACAAATTTCGTGTACAGGACTATCACCTTCTGTGGTACGCCGTGCAATGCGTTTCTACTATTTGATAACTTTGTAACTCCCATGTGAATGACCCTACAACCCCAGAAGGAAAATCCCTCTGGTTTGGGCTATTCCGCTTTCGCTCGCCGCTACTGACGGAATCGAGTTTTCTTTCTTTTCCAGCAGGTACTTAGATGTTTCAGTTCCCTGCGTTGCTGGCAATAACCTATGAATTCAGTTAGAGCCGGTTCGGGAATTCCGGGATCAAAGTTTGTTTGACAACTCCCCCGGACATATCGCAGTCTTCAACGCCCTTCAAAATCTTCTGATGCCAAGACATCCCCCATGCGCCCTTTCTAGCTTGATCACAAATATCAAATACTCCGTTTTCATTCGGAAATTCAATATTTGCTGCTAGTGCCTGCTTTGCGTGCAGGCAGTAACGATGCATATATTTACTTCTACCTTTACTAAGCGCTCTATAAAATCGGCTGCCTTACGGTTTTCACCGCAAAGCAAACATCTTATAGTGCAGATGCCGCTCTTGCCTCACCTTATTTTCAAAGAACAGTTCAGAATTTTACAGGACTTGCCTGTCAAAATTATTGATGCTGTCATTTTACCGGAAAACAGGAAACCGTCAACAGGGGGGTACCGGAAGTATTTCGCCGGTCTTTTACCCGCTCTGCCGCCGGAATGTTTTCCGAAAACGACAACGGGAGTATTCTATCACAAACCGGAAATGTGTAAATAGGGGGATCGCCGGCGGGACGGGTTGGATATTGAGATTGAAATTTTCATACATTCACATCGTTTCAAAAAGAAACACTCAATGTACAACGGCAAAATGTCAGATGCGGAAAATCATATCAAACCGGCAGAGCCGCCGATCTTTGTCAGTGAGGACTGGCAAACAGAACGTCCGCAAAAGCAGGAAGAAAATAAAATTTACAGGAAGATGCTCTAAACATATTGTCTTGCAAAATTTCCCCCGCTTGATTAGAATGGAAAAATCGGTTATAATAACAGCCGCTTGGAAGGTAAGCGAATGGCTAGCGGCCTCATTGGAAATGAGGTGCATCGAAAGGTGTTGCGGGTTCGACTCCCGTGCCTTCCGCTCCGTGAACACCGGATTTCCCGGTCTTCACGGCTTTCTCTAAAACCAACAACAGGGAGATTTTGCTATGCGTACCGCTGTTTTCGCTCCTCTTTGTCTTCCGGCAGTATTTTTTTTCACCGTTTCGGTTTTGCCCGCCGCAGAATTGCCCGCCCTGACACCGGAACGGCAATTGGTTGATTGGATATTTCAGGATTACGGATTCGATGCCGGTAAATGTTTTACCGACAGCACAGGAAATGCCGTTGAAACGGCGATGCTCCAAAAGGTTTTGACCACCCTTAAAGCCGGCGGTTTCGACACCGCAAAATACGAAGGGCAAATCGCCGAACTCAAAAACGCTGCCGGCAGCGACCCGCAATGGAAAAATCTGTACATCCGCCTCTGCAAAGAACGGCGGAAACTCCGGCTCGCCGATCTCGCAAAGACATCGCCGAAAATTATTTATACCCGGCACTGCGTTTTGAGCGGTCCCTGCCAAATGCACCCGACCGATATGGTCAGCGATCACCCCTACGAAAAATGGGAACGGCACGCCGATTTTCGTCCCGGTGCGCGACTTTGTCTTATGACTGTTCAACCGGATGGTACTATGCAGAACGAAACGCTCCTCGAAACGCAAACCGGTCTCATCCGCGACCCAAACCTTTCGTTTGACGGAACAAAAATCCTTTTTTCTATGCGCAACAATTTCACCGATGATGATTATCATCTTTACATAATGGATTTATCGGACGGAAATAAAGTGACGCAAATCACCAATGAAAAAGCGGTCAGCGATGTGGAACCGGCGTTTCTGCCGGACGGCAATATCGTTTTTCAATCGACCCGATGCGTGCAGGTCACCGACTGCTGGCCCGTACCGGTTTCCAATCTTTACGTCTGCAACGCCGACGGAAGCCGCGTCCGCCGCGTCGGTTATGACCAGGTTCATACGCTTTATCCGCAGGTTTTGGACAACGGCAACGTCATTTATACCCGCTGGGAATACAACGACCGCAATCCGGTACATCAGCAGCCGCTTTTCCAGATGAATCCTGACGGAACGGCTCAAGCCGTCTTTTACGGCGGCGGCGAATACTATCCGACTTCCATCATTCACGCACGGGGTATTCCCGGCTCCAACAAAGTCATTGCCGTTGCGTCCGGTCATCACACCGACCAGCGCGGCAAATTGATTATGATTGACCAATCGAAAGGAATGGACGAAAACGCCGGCATCACGTTTCTTGCACCGGTTCGGAAAAGCGAAGTCCCGCACATGACGAAAACGATCTTTAACGTGAACGACCAATTCGGTCAGAGCGGCGAACAATTTCAATATCCTTATGCGCTGGACGAAAACAATTATATTGTGACCTACATCCCGGAAGGCAGACCGCGGGCAAGATACCGTTCCTTGCCGTTTGGTATCTATTGGATGAATGCCGGCGGCGACAGAGAATTGCTGGCGTTTGATCCCGCCGTTTCCTGCGGACAGCCGGTTGTTCTGAAACCGCGTCCCGTTCCGCCGGTGAAACCGTCGCAGGTTGACCTCGCACAAGAAACCGGAAAGTATTACATCCAAGATGTGTACACCGGACGGGCGATGAACGGTGTCAAACGGGGAACCGTGAAAAGTATGCGGATTGTCGGTCTCGAATTCCGGGCGGCACCCATTCGGGATGGGCAAACGCAAGGGATTTTGAACAAGACTTACGGCGCACGGGAATCGACTGACCGTGTAACGACACCGATTGCGGCGGGCAGCGGTTCGTGGGATGTGAAACACGTTCTCGGCGAAGTACCGGTTGAAGAAGACGGTTCGGTCTTTATCGAAGTCCCTGCCCGGACTCCGGTCTTTTTTCAACTGCTTGACGAAAAAGGACACTGCATTCAATCAATGCGGAGTTGGACAACGTTGCAGCCGGGCGAAACTTTTGCCTGTGTCGGCTGCCACGAAGACAAAATGACTTCGCCTGCTGTCAGTTCTTCCGCCACACTTGCTATGCAAAAGCCGGTGCGGACGTTGCCGAAACGGACTGCCGTTCATCCTGTTGATACGATTCTGACGGTGAACACGCCGAAGGGATTTGACCGGACAGAGGGGTTCAGTTATACGCGGGAAATCCAGCCGGTTTGGGACAAACACTGTGTTTCCTGCCATAACGGGGAAACGAATCAGGCGGCGCAAAAGGCACTGCCGGACTTGCGGGGAACGGTTCACGCCGATTTGGAAAACGATTATCAGGAACATCGTGAACATCCTTGGAAAAGCAACGGCAGGGCTTACCTGACATCTTATTTGCAACTGACCAACTACGGTGTGAGCGGCAAATGGATACGCTGGATTGATGCGGAATCAGAGCCGATGGTTCAGCCGCCGTATGCTAACGGTTCAGCACAGAGCGAGTTGATGAAATTTTTGGAGCCGTCTCACTATAACGTTGCGGTTTCACCGGAAGAAAAACGGCGGGTAGCGTGCTGGATTGATTTGTGTGTCCCGTTCTGCGGTTCCTATGCTGAGGCGAATGTGTGGACGGATGAACAGAAAAAACTGCATCAATACTTCGAGGATAAACGCAAAAAATTCGCCGAGGGGGAACTCGAATTATTGAAAAAATAATCCGGGATTCCGCGTTTTTCTTTTCATATTTGTTACAATAATGCCGAAAATATATGTTTCTGCTGCATGCGGGTTGCTGATACTGTTTGGTCTTCTACGGTTCGCCGGAGCCGCAGAAATACCGGCAGCGGCAGAAACGTGGGGAAGTAAACTTTTCAAAACCCGGAACCATGATTTCGGACGCGTTCTTCTTGGTGCTGATGCGGAATACCGTTTTGAAGCCGTCAACACCGGCAGCAGTGAAATCCGGCTTTTGAATGTTCGTTCTTCATGCGGCTGCACTTCCGGGAAATTAATATCCGGCGTATTGCTGCCCGGTGAAACCGGCGGTGTGATGGCCCGGCTGAACACGTCGGGACAGCATTTGTATCAGAAATCCGCGGTCTTGACGGTTCAATTACAGCGGAACATCAACGGGCTTGTACAAAATGATACTGTCCAACTGTTTGTTTCCGGTTTTATCCGCCCGGATATTACGCTGATCCCGGACCGCATGGAATTCGGTTCGCTCGCAAAAGGAGAAAGCCGGAACCGCATGGCACAACTGGATTATTCCGGGAAACCGAACTGGGCAATTACAAAAATGACCGCAACGCAGCCGTTTATTTATGCCAAAGCCGAAGAAACCAAACGGCAGCAAGGAGAAATCTCTTATAAAATCAATGTGACGCTGAAAGAGAATGCCCCCGCCGGTTCTTTCAAAGAATTCCTTCGGTTCACAACCAATGAATTTCCGCAAGGAGAATCGGAGCCGGTTGAGTTTGTTCTTCCGGTTCATGGCGAAGTTGCGGCACCGGTTCAGGCGAAACCGTCTCCGATGCTGCTGGGGCTGATTTCCCGCGAGGAATCTGTTACGAAAAATATCATCGTCCGCAGCGGAACGGCATTCCGTATTACGGAAATTGAAACGCAGGATGACCGGTTCCGATTTGCCTATTCGGATCAAAAGAGTCCGGTGCAGATGATTTCGGTATCATTTACGGCGGGGAATTTACCGGATGTCCCGCTGCTGATTTCCAATGCGGTGCGTATCTTCACTGATGACGCAGTGCAGAAAATCATACCGGTTCACGTGTTTGTTAAAGTGACTGAAAAATAAAACCGGCAGGCGTATACCTGCCGCTCAGCCTGTCAATTATCAATGTTCACAGCCGCTCAATCTCTGCCGCAGAAAGACCGGTTAACTCGGCAATCAACGCCGGCGGCAAACCTTTCGCCTTCATATTCCGCGCCACTTCGGCTAATCCTTCGGCTTTGCCCTTTGCCTCGCCCTCTTTTCTTGCGGTTTCGACAACGTTGACGTTGTCCCGATATGCCATCAAATCCCGCTGATATTGTTCCTGCAACAGCGGCGACAGCCGGTAATACTCCGCCTCCGAAAACGCCTTTTCAAAAACCGGCTCGCGGAGGATTGCCGGTATTTCGTCAACGTCCTCACGGTTCTTCAAAAAGTACATCCACTTGTCTTTCCGCGTTTTCAATTCCGGTTCCGTCAACCGGAACAACGGCATCTGCAAGAAGACCATCTTCAACTTGTCCAGAAACTCCTCGCCGTCTTGGTCTTTCAATGAAACGAGCCGGTAAATCTTCTGTTTTTCTTCATCTTCGTCATAAGTGAAGTTCAGCACCGCCACCAGATAAACCGGATTCAGATTGAAATCCCAGTCGCCTTTTTGCGCTTGCCGCTGAATCGGAAACGACAGATAAAACAATGCTCTGTCTTTGAAATACTTCTGGCGTGCCTTCTGCATTTCGACCGTGAATTGCTCGTTGTGTTCGCCGGTGCAGGCAATATCGAAGATGGCTTTGCGGTCAACGTTGTTGTCCGGCAGTTGTTCGGGGTTGCGGAACGTCAAACTGACGATTTTGCTTTTCTGCGGCAAAACGGCGTTCAGAAAGTCGATGAGCAAGTCCTTGTTCGCCTCTTCGCCGAGAAGTTTCTTGAACCCGAAATCGGTATAGGGATTGATATAACGCGCTACTTTGTCAGTCATGGCAGATTCTCCTTTACATGCATAGGACTGTGTTATTTTAGCATATCTGTATGGCAAGAGAGAACGGGGGACATTCGTTCCCCATGTTTTCATTGTTATTTTTTAGACAGGATAGACAGGATTTTCAGGATTCACATGATTTTACAGGATAATGTTTTCATTTCGATTTCTAATTATCAATTAAAAAATGCCCGTCCGGCAAGGACTCCTGTCAATCCTGAAAATCTTGTAAATCCTGTTAAAATTTCTTTTTCTTGCTGCCGTCTGCGGTCTGCAAACTGCCGTCTAATTTTCCATTCCCAATTTCTTCCGTCTTTCGGCAATGTCTTTCTGGAATTCTTCGCTGCCTTTCCGAAGGTATTCCCGAAATTCTTCACGAGTCATATTTTTCGTCTCTTCGTAGATTTGTGCCTGCCGTTCTTCTTTCCATTTCAGACCGTCAAAACCCGGTATGGGATTATATTTGCTCCAATCAATCTTTTGTCTCGTCATTTTCTTCGTCTCCGTTGATAAGGGTGTAGGGGGTGATAATGTCAATAGTCGGATAACCAATCCGCATATTGACGCTATTATACCCGCGAATTTTGTTGAGATTAACGATGTGTTTGAAGTTCCAACTCACCAAACAATCGGCATGATTAA
>JAIRPZ010000313.1 GCA_031256755.1 Planctomycetaceae bacterium | reverse complement strand
TTTTTGTTCGGATTGTTGTCGTTTTCGTTTTGCTGATTGGCATTATAAGGCGGATTGCCGATAATCACCGAAATTGTCCGCTCGTTCTGCCGGTTAATCCGTTTCACATTTTCTTCCATAAAACCCAAATTCGGCTGGATATAACCTGTATTCATTCTGTCCAGTGTATCCGCAAACACAAGATTTTCAAACGGAACATAATCGTTCATCTTTTGTGCATACGTCAATTCAATATTCAGGTTGCTGATATAATACGGCAGTATTGCAATTTCATTCGCATGAATTTCATGGCGGTATTTTTGTTCCAGTTTGATTTTACGGATATAATTGATCACCGCACAGATAAATGTTCCTGTTCCGACACACGGGTCAAGTATTTCGACATTTTCACTTTCCAGCAAACAGTCAAAATGTTTTTGAAGCAGTTCGTCTGTTGTCCGAACCATAAACTGCACGATTTCGTCCGGCGTGTAAATCACTCCCAAGCGATCCGCAGCAGCGGGATTATAACTGCGGTAAAATGCTTCGTAAATCACTTGCAGAATTTTCTGTTTTTCGTGATGTCTCGCCACTCTTGATGCGGCTGCCGTCAGCGCATCGTAGTAATGTTTAATGCGGAACATCGTTTTGTGTTTCACTTCGCCGAAGAAAAAGGTACGGCAGACGTTTTCCAATTCGCGGGCAATGTTGTTTTCCCGGTGAAACTGATTGTCGCTGAAAATGCGGTTGAAAATATCTTCCGTTAAAATGTGCTGCACGAGCATTTCCCGGATTTCGTGAAAAGATATTTCCGGGTCGATTTGTTCACGGCAAATTTCCAGAAAACCGGCAGCGAGTTCCTGAAACTTCGGATTGTTTTTTTCCGCTTCGGCAATCAATGTCCGCACCGTTCGGGTTACATTCGGAACGTCTTGTTTGAAAAGTTCCAATGCTTTCCGAAAATCCCGGACATCGGGCTTATCGTAGCGGGTAAATGCCTTGAGCAGAGCGTCCAATTTTTTCTCATCGGCGATGTTGCAGCGGAACACTTCTTTACCGGCTTGAAACAGCACGGCGGTCTGCGTGTCCTCGAAAAGAATGTTATCGGTCGGATACCCTTTGTTGAATTTTTTGCGGATTTCTTCGTCCAGATTATCGTCTGTATCTTTTGCTTCCCAATATCCCCAATCCTGCCGGAGAATATCTTTGAGTGTGCCGTCCGGGATGACGGTCTGCGTTTCCTTTTGCAGCGACGATGCCGAAAGTTCGGGAACCAGCAGTAAATCGTTTGTTTTGGCGTAATCGTTAATCAGGTTGACAAACGCTGTCCGCAGGGCGGTTTCCTTTTCGGAACCGCCGAATTGCGTCGCTTTCGCTACTTCTGCATAATAGGTTTGAAGAGAAGACGGCATACGTCTATTTTACCCGCAGCGGCAAAAAAACACAAGACAAAATCCAAGCGGGACACGTGCGGGCTGTTCATCAGGCAGAAGGCGTGCAAATTTCACACGCTTTTTTACCACAGCAGCACTCCGTCAGCCGCGATTGATAACTGATACTGTCAGCATTCCCGCTGACCCCAACCGCAAGCCGGTCAATCGTCATCTGCTGACGGATAAAATGTCCCGCATCCAAATCAAGTTCCATCGTCCCTTTCGCAAAAAGATCAAAAAGTTGCGACTCCTCTTTCGGCGTGAGCGGTGTATAAACAAGCGTTTCAAAAGGAATCACCGTCAACCCGTGATGCACCCGCGAAAGAGTAAAACGCTGCCTTGCCTTGACTTTTTTAACCGTCCGGTTCGGCAGCGGCAATTCCGCTGGAACCGATACCGTCCACTCCGCACCGGTTTTCACCGGTTCAGCCGGCAGCGGAATCACAATCCGGTTTTCCGTGATATGACCGGCATATTCCCGCATCGGCTTTTTCGCCGTTTTTCCCAACGGGTCAATCGAAATACGTGCAAGCGGAACGCCGATTTTGCCGTCAAGATTAATAAACGCCGCCGGTATCGTTTTATCACGCCGGCTGTTATAAGCAGCATCGTCAAAACCGGTCTGAACCTGATACATGTCCACATCTTCCACCCGGTACTCAAAGACAGCCGTTCCGCCAGCATTGACATCAAGCGTTTTCCATATTTTCACGGATCGGCTGTGTGTTTCAATGTTCTCTTCCACTCCGCCGATGATATTCCGCATTTTAATCGTTTGCAGAACGTTCCACCGCAGTTCTTCCCCTTTTCTGAAACGATAACGCAGGAGCCATTCGTCCGGTTTTGAGACCGTATCCGTTTTTTTTTGTACAGAAACCGCCGGTTCACCCGCATCGGGATTCTCTGCCGCATAACGGCAGCCGGCTGAAGCCGCAAACGGCAGAAGCATTAAAAATTCACGGCGTTGCATGGTCTCTCCGGTGTACAGCATTGCGGCACGATGGTTTTTCTCAGTATACCGGCTTCAAAACCACAATCAACCTACCCCGGCAAAGGTTGTGCTTTCGAGGACATTCATTAAGGACAGATCGCCGAAACGTCCCGCAGGAGAATGACGCGGCAACAGGCACTTATTCCTTCTCCGGTTTATTTTGCTTTTTGTTTTCCGGCGTTCTTTTTCCGCATTTCGATCAGTTTGTTGTTCACGCGGAACGGTTCCGGTTTGATCGTTCCGGGCGGCAGCGGTTCGTCAAAGGAAATCCCTTTGTTCTCAAGCCAAAGAATGACTTTGTCAAAACATTGCCGCTGATCCGCCGTCCACTCCAACGGCATTTTTTGTTTATATTCATACAATATCTGATGCAGTCCGCCGCCGGAGAGCGTCTTCGGATCATAAGCCGCACCGGATTCCAAAAGATAAAGCAGATTATGAAAACTGCATGCCTTTGCTGCCGCAGGAACCGCGTATGTATTGCAAATCCATTCTTTCTTTTCTGCAAAACTTTCTTCGCGGGTCAATGCCGCACGATTCAAATCGGCACCTGACTGAACAAGTAAGACAAGAAGGGAAAAGGGTTTCCCCGCCTCCTTCTGTTCGTAAAAAGTATTCCTTGCCGTCATCAGAAGAAGCGGATTTTCCGGCAATTCCGGGTCGGCTCCGCATTTCAGCAGCAGTTCGGTATAACCCCCGTAATACGAAGCAGAGACGGCTCTCTCAATAGCATACTCTTTGAATATCACCGGATTAGGATTATCCCCTCTTTCGGGGAGGGCAATGTACACATTCGGATCGGCTTCGTGTTCCAGCAGACACCGCACTCCGGTTTCACCGAACGGAAACGCATACATCAGCAGCGGTATACGATTGAATTTTCCGGTGTTTCCGATCTCCTGTTTCGCAACAGCGTTGACATCGGCTCCGCCCGCGATCAATGTTTTCATTTTTCCTGTATCCTGCTTATCTATCGCAAGACACAATTCACGAACTTTCGGTTCGCTAAAACAATCCTTCAGTTTTGCTGTTTTGCTTTTTTCCAAATCTTGCATGCTTTTTTCCATGCCGGTCATCAATAAATGCTGACAACCGGAAAAAAACATTCCGCTGATAGAGAACATGACTGCACAAAAATTGAATACCTTCATCGACGCATTTCTTTCTAGGTAAAAATTTTCTTTTCCATACCGTAAATAACCTGTCCCATCATGTGACACTGAACTCCGTCCCAAACAACCTCTAATCCGCTCAATACGGCTTGCGGGTAGTTTTGATAAATACAACCGGCAATGACACTGGTTAGTCCCAAATCTATGGCAAGGTCGTACTCGCTGTCCAACTCAACATTGCTACCGACTGCGGACGGCAATACTCCGAAAGCGTAATCTACCCATCCTGCCAAAAACTGTCCCCAACTTAATATATCCCAATCAACTTTGTAAGAAATGATAAGTGTATTTGCGATAGCAAGATTGTTATTATTGAAAACGGTATTTGGATGTAGTCCTGCGGCATTGAAAGTATAGGCATGAAATCCCGACGTAATAGAAGCCGCTGATGCCAATCCGCCGCCAAGAGAATGACCGGTAATATACGTATTTGATGCATTGAAGTTATTATTGGCGGCAAGAGCACTTGCAACTGCTTTTGCATATTCGTATTGAGCAACTCCCTGCTGTCCGAATGCCTGTTGCACATTTGTTTGTAGATCGTCAAAACTGGTAATATCAGTACCGGCAAATGCCAAAACATATTTACCTGTGATATATTCACGGTAAAGTGCAGTATTAAAACCGACAAATAAATCTGCCGTTGATAATAACTGCATAACGTTTCTGTCCGTGATACTCGGAATTCCAATATTAGTCATTACGTTTAGCCCCAAATTTATCAATTCAATAGGTGTCTGGACTTTTATTGCCAATGCCTGTTTATCGCTGTGTGTATAGACGGCATCCGCTGCATACGTTGCAACGAGTTCGGGGTGTTCCATTAACTCACGGTAAAACGATCCGCTGGCAGCAACGACATAATTGACGCTGTCGCTGCCGAGGACTTGTTCATTGCCGTTTCGGATTAACACGTACTCAACCGTAATTTTCGTGTTCGGCTTGCCATGCTGTTCGGCAAGAGTGCGGGTTGTTTGGATATTCTCACTGATGCCTTCGACATAAAGCACGATTTCCGTCTGCCCCGGCACCCATCCGAGTTGCCTTAACGTGTACACTCCGTTCGGCGGACATGCGATATAATTTTGCAATACCGACCGTGTAAGGTTTCCGTTTTTCGTCCAGATACGGATCGAACCGTTTCCTGTCGGAGCATTTTGACCATTTGTTGCATTTTTAGGCAGGGGCGGCTGTGCGTTATATGTAAACAGTAAATGTAATCCGTCTATTTCGACTGCTGGCACGCTAATGACAATCGGAGTAAATGCCGCACTCGAATTGGGATTCATCTGTGTCCAATAGTTTCGCATACCGTACCCGTCCCAGCAATCAAGAATACCGTCTCCGTCCGTATCATTGATATTAGGAAGGATCACTTTTCCCGGCGCGAAAAGATGATCTTCAAGAAGTTCTTCCTGTGCGGAACGATCCGGCAGCCCCAGACCATTGTTATTATCGCTGTCGATGTCAAGATCAATGACAATCACCAGCACCGTAATCCCTGCTGTATCGGTCAGGATCGTTGCCGCATTGTTGAGTTGCACCGTTGCCGTAATCGTTAACGCATAAGAAGCCGCCAGTGCTTCTTCACTTGTTAAACTTCGCCCCAGCGAAATTTCTCCGGTGTCCGCATTTATTTTGAACAAGTTCACGCCGTTCTGAACCGGATTATTGCCGGAAAGGGAATACTTGACCGTGATACCCATCGCGGAAAGTACCGGATTGACCGCCGTCTGCTGTGAGAGAGAACGTGCCGGATCGTCCGCCTGATTGGAACTTAAAACCGCTTGTGTATAAGAATCTTCTGTCCGTTTCCATATTGTCCCGTCCGTGTCAGAATCGCCGTCGCCTCTGAATTCCGGTCGTGTCATGACACCGCGATAAACCGCAACATGAGACACCGTTCCCTGCAATGTCCGCTGTTCGGTCGGCGTGCCGTGCTGTCCGACAAACCAGCCGGAAGAAACTCCGTTATTGCGGACATTAAGATTGTTTATCCCTTGCGGCGGTGTATAGATTTCCGTATCTTTTAATTCGCCGTTAAGATAAAGTTTCCACACCCCCTCGCCGTAAGTCCCGACCGCGTTGTACCAAGTGTCCGCCGAGACCGCCGTTTCCGTTAAATGATTTTGATAGGTGTCCCAATAACCGAATTGCAGTTTGCCGTCCCGTATCCGCAGAAAAATTTCTGCTCCGGTGTTGTTTTCGCTGTCATGGCAGAT
>JAIRPZ010000248.1 GCA_031256755.1 Planctomycetaceae bacterium | reverse complement strand
ACAACGACTTCCCCGCGTTTGATTTCCTTGGCAATCATTTTTTCCTCTCTGAAACAAGCAAGCCCTACTTATAACGTTTTTTCGGAAATAATCAAGGGGCGGCTGCCCGCGCCGGACGGCGAATTTTTTGGCGAGACCACCATTTTATACCGCCCGTCCGGCAAATGCTGCCCGTACAAGGACACGCTGCTCAAGCGGTCTAATAACAGTATAATACAACCCATGCTTTCCCGGCTTCGTACATGGCAACTGGGCGTAAAAAGTTTGCTGCTGCATCCGATGCGGTCAATGCTCACCGTTCTCGGTATCTTCATCGGTGTTGCCAGCGTGATCTGGCTCATGGCCATCGGCGAAGGCATCAGCATCAAAGCACAGGAACAAATCGAATCGCTCGGTGCCAACAACATCATTGTCCGCACCGTCAAACCCGCCAATCCTGATATGTCCTCCGCCGGAAGACGCAGTATTCCGGTCTTCGGTATCAAACGGGACGATTACGATTGTCTCACGGCAACCATTCCGGGCATTACCGCCCATATGCCGGTTCGGGAAATGCGGCGGTCTTTCGCTTGCGGTTCCAGAGAATGCGACGGACGGCTTGTCGGAACAACTCCGCTCTATGCCGAATTGACGCACATTGATATGGATCGCGGATCGTTCCTTTCGGATTTAGACCTTCGGGACGCTTTGCCCCACTGCGTGCTTTCGGCAAACGTTGCCGATAAACTTTTTCCGGCAGAAGACCCTATCGGCAAAACCGTGCGGATTCAGGGCAACACCAACGATACCGGCTTTCCGTACAAAGTCGTCGGCGTTGCCAAACCGCGGGGAGCCACCGCAGCCGTCGGCGGCTCTTTTTCCGGTCAGGATTTTACCTATGATGTGTACATTCCGATCTCAACGCTTTGGAACCGGATGCGCGATACCGTCATCATCCGCCGCAGCGGTACATTTGAAGGAGAAGTCGTGGAGTTGTCGCAAATCACGCTGCAAGTCGGCAGCCGGAAAGAGGTGAAAGAAACCGCCGAAATTATTAAGTCCACGATGGAACGAACCCACAAAGGCAAAGAAGATTTTGCGGTCGTCGTTCCTCTCGAATTACTGGAACAAGCGGAAACCACCCGGATTATGTTTAACGTTTTTATGGGCTTGATTGCCGCCATTTCGCTTGTGGTCGGCGGCATCGGTATTATGAACATTATGCTGGCCACAGTGACGGAACGGACGCGGGAAATCGGTATCCGGCGTGCGCTGGGGGCAAAACGGGGAGATATTATCCGGCAGTTTTTGGCGGAAACGATTGTGTTATCAGTTGTCGGCGGAGCCGTCGGCGTGCTGGTCGGATTGTCCTGCCGGCCGGTGACGGTCTTCGTGATGTCCGTCATCAAAAAGCAGATGCCGGGAATCATTCAAACGCTTCCGCCGGTGGTGCAGGATATTCAGCCGGTGATTGTGCCGGCTTCAATTCCGCTGGCGTTTGCGATTTCCGTGATGATCGGTGTGATCTTCGGTCTTTATCCTGCCTATCGTGCCGCAAAAATGGACCCGATAGAGGCACTGCGGCATGCGTAAAATACGGCGGATTTACGGCGGGTCTTCGCCGCCGGGAAAAAAGGGATTGCACCGGCAAATCCGGCCGATGCCTTTGATGAGACCCCGAATCACACCGTATTTTTTCACGGCTTCAATCATATAGGTACTGCATGACGGTTCGAAGCGGCAGACATGCGGCAAAAACGGACTGATGCACCGTTTGTACAAGATGACGCAGACGATAATACCGGAAGCGAAAAATTTGCCGATCATAGTTTCGGTCCTTTCCTGTTTTCTGCCGGTTTCGCCGCACTCCGTTTCGGTTTTTCTTCTGTTTTCGGCAGATCAATTTTGTCCCGATGCGTCCATGCCCCAAGCACCACGCGATCTCCTTCTTTCAATCCTTCCCGAATCACGACTTCTTTGCCGTTGGACGGACCGGTTACGACCGTTATTTTATCCCACTTTCCCATTTGATAAGACACTGCATAAGTTTTGCCGCCATGTTCAAAAACGGCCTGTACGGGCAGAATCAGCGCATGCGGTATTTCGTTCACCGTAATTTTCGCTTCGGCGGTTAAACCGGATTTAATTCCCGCCGGCGGATGCACCATTGTCACCGTTGTCATATATTCTTTCGACATACTTCCTCCCATCCAATTGCTCGGTTCAGGATAATCATTGACGGATTTCACCACTCCTTCAAATATTTGATTCGGAAACGCTTCAAGCCGGATCGCTGCTTTTTGACCGGTTTTCACAAACCGAATGGTTGCTTCATTGACCAACCCTTTGACCTGCATTTGACGTACATCCGGCAGTTGCAGTAAAACCTGCCGCTCATTCACTTTTTTCCCTTCTTTGATCATGTCTTCATCGCCGCCCCACCGCGGCATATAATAAACAACTTGCCCGTCTTGCGGGGCGGTAATGCGGCAAAGAGCCAACTGCTTTTCCAAATGGGTTAAACGCTCTTCATCAAGTTGCAGCGATTGTTCGTCTGCTTCGGCTTTTGCCTTGCAGGAAGCAATTTTTGCTTCGTATTCGTTTACATTTTTGGCTTTCGTATATTCATTCAGCACCCGAAATTTCAATTCGGCAATTTCCTTTGCATTGACTGCTTTTTCCAGCATGATCATATCTGCATCGACTTTTGATTCGGTAATGTAGCCGCGTTCCAGCAGACGTTTGTAGTAAGAAAGATTGTCTTCCTGTGTGCGGACTTCTTCTTCGGCGGCAAAGATTTCATTTTCAATAGTTTTTCGTTCCTGAATATATGTTCCTTCGGTATATTCCATCAGTGTCAGTTCGGCACTTTTCAGATCGGCTTTGGATTGGGCGAGTTTCGATTGACTTGCCAAAACGGCGATGCGCTGCTTTACCACATTTTCCCGAAGTGTTGAAGAGTCGAGTTCGACGAGCAAGTCCCCTTTTTTGACGATAGTTCCTTCTGGAACGACTGAAATGATCGTCAATCCGCCGGCACTTTCGACTTGGCAGCGGATATCAACATTGCTGGCACTGTCGACGCTTCCGCGTTCAAGGATTTCGTGAACAAAATCGGTGCGGCGGACAGTAACGGTTTGCGGCGGTTCCGGC
>JAIRPZ010000214.1 GCA_031256755.1 Planctomycetaceae bacterium | reverse complement strand
ATCGGCGAGACGGAGGTCACGCAGGAGCAGTGGGAAGGGGTCATGGGGAAGAATCCGTCGAATTTCAAGGGGGATAAATTGCCCGTTGAGCAAGTGAGTTGGAATACCTGTCAGGAATTTATTAAGAAGTTGAACGATTTCGGTTCTGCGCCGGAAGGGTACAAGTTTGCGCTGCCGACCGAGGCACAGTGGGAGTACGCTTGCCGTGCGGGTTCAAAAACGGCGTATTGTTTCGGCGATGATGACAAACAACTTGGTGATTATGCTTGGTATAGTAGAAATAGCGGCAGCAAGACGCACGAAGTTGGTACGAAGAAGGCGAATGCTTGGGGCATTTATGATATGCACGGAAATGTATGGGAATGGTGCAGTGATTGGTATGAAGATTATCCTCACAGCGATGTTGTTGATCCTACCGGTGCCTCGTCCGGTGCTGACCGGGTGTTCCGCGGCAGCGGTTGGGTCCTCAGCGCGGAGGGTTGCCGGTCGGCTTTCCGCTACTTCGCCACGCCGGGGGGCAGCAACGACGACTTGGGCTTGCGTCTTGCGCTTGTTCCAAGCAAGTAAAAATTTAATTTTTCGTATCATTTTAATATGGACAATCACATTTCCTGTCAAAAAGTACGCCGCGGCGTGATTTTGGTTGTTGTTTTGATCGTCATCGTTTTGCTGACGCTTTCGGTACTCACCTTTTCCAAATTTATGTCCGCCCAGCGGCGGGGAACCCGTCATGCACTCCGGCAAACTCAAGTCCGCCTGCTCGCAGAATCCGGTGCCGAATACATGCGGAATCTGCTCGCCAAAGACACTTATACGCTGCTCGAACTCGGCGGACTATACGACAATCCCGCCGAATTTTGCGGACATATCGTCACGGACGGTACGATTGTAATGGGCGGAATTGCCGCCGGAACCGCGGCTTCGGAAAGCCAGATTGATTCCCGTGATGTCGGACGGTTTTCCGTGACGGCACCGGCACTTTCCGAAAACGGCATTCTGACCGGCGAACAAATCCGGTTCGGACTTGAAGACGAATCGTGTAAAGTCAATTTGCGGATGATTCTGCAAATTGATACCGAAACGCCGGGAGCCGGACGGATTCTTTTGATGCGGCTGCCCGGCGTGACGATTGACATTGCCGATGCCATTCTCGATTGGCTCGACGAAGATAACGAACCCCGCGAATACGGGGCGGAAGATGATTATTACGCCTCGCTTGACCCGCCGTATTATTCCCGCAACAAAATGCCCGATTCCATTGACGAATTGCTGCTTGTGCGCGGAATGACACCGAAATTGCTTTACGGAATTGACTGGAACCGCAACGGAATTATTGACCGCGGCGAGCCGGACGAGATAACGCTTGATGAATCGGGCGTGACGGACGGTTCGCTGAATCTCGGTCTGGCGGCCTACTTAACGCTGGACAGCCGGGAATCAATGACAACACCGGACGGACTCAAGAAAATCAACGTCAATATGGAAGACCTTGACGAACTCCGCTCGCTTTTGGAAGAACGGTTTGAAGAGCAAACGTGGGTTGATTACATTATTTCTTACCGGCAGGGGAGTACCGGCACCGGCACGACCGATACGACCGGCGCACCGGCAGACGGCAGTGCGCCGGGAACTTCCGGCAGTACCGCCGGTACAAGCAGTACGGAGGCAGCCGGTACGGAGACAACGATTAAAACGTTGTTTGATCTTGTCGGCGGAAACGGTTCGCCGTTTGCGGAGGATGCGGATGCGATGCGGGACTATATGCCGCTGCTGTACGATAACCTGACGACGAGTGATACGCCGGTGATTGGGCGGATTAACATCAATCAGGCACCGCGTGCAGTGCTGAACATTTTGATTCCCGGCGAAGCGGAGTTGGAACAGGAGTCCGGCGTTGCTGCGGAGTTTGCTGCGGAAGTTGCGGCAACGATGAGTTCGGTGGTGGAGAACATTCTTGCCGCCCGGGTTTGCGACCCGGCATTGATTGAGCAGACGGAAATGAATTATCCTTTTTGGATTTACACACAGGGTTTTGCGGATTTTGACACGATGAAATCGCTGGCGGAGGTGATTTGCACGCAGGGAGCGGTTTTTAAGGGGGCGGTGACGGGACGATTTGATGAACAGTCGCCGGTATCGCGGCATGAGGTTTGGCTGGACGCATCGGAGGGGGGAAAACCGGCGAAAATCATTCGGATTCGGGATATTTCGGAACTGGGACCCGGCTACACGGCGGAACTGCTGAACGCCGACGCATGGGCAAGGTGACTGTCCCGTGCCGCCGTCCGTTTTCCTGTTGACCTTTTCGGGAAAAACGCTATGATTTGCTCTTCTGTTGCGGGTTTTGCTGCACGAACTAATATGCCGTCCGAGTCGCCGATCCTTCATTTTCTACGCGGAACCGTTTTGCTGACCGTGCTGATGGCCGTTCCGGGCATCGCCGTATGCTGGAATCACTTGCCGGAAATTTCCTTTTTCCGAAATAAATTGTTTCAGGACAAACGTGAAACAGAGGAAATTCCGGCAGAATCCGTCTTCCGAAACCGCGAAATCCGCAGCGGCGAAATCATCGGAAACAAACAGGAAAACGCCGGTCTTCTGCCGGATCCGATTGCACTGCCGGACCCGATTATGCCTGCCGCTGCGGACAGCGGCATTCCGCCGAATTCCTATACAGCTTCCTACGCAGTCAATCCCCCCGCTGAAAATCCTCAAACTCCTCGTCAGGAAAACAGCACCGCAGAAAAAACTGAACCGAAAAATTATGAAACCATTAAAAACGATTTGAATGCGATGGGGGTCAAGTATTCCAAAATTGAAAAATGGGGAAATCAAGGCGAACTTTTCCGTTTTTCATGTCTCGTCAGCGTCTCCGACGACAGTCCTTGCGAAAAACTGTTTCAGGACATCGGCTCCAATGAAACCGAAGTGATGAAATCCGTTATCGCCGACATCAAACGCTGGAGAAATTCCATGCAGCATGACGCAAAAATGAACACGAATGTCCGCAAATAATTTTCCGAAAAACAATCCGTCAACCAAATTGAATCCGCGTCTGTCCGGCGCGGGATAATTTCCCGGCAATGAGCATTTTTATCCGTTCTGAAATTACCGCGATGCGGGGGTACGTTCCCGGAGAGCAGCCGGGTGCGGGAGAATCCGTGAAATTAAATACCAACGAAAACCCTTACCGGGCTTCGGAAAAGGTCTATGCGGCAATCCGTCAAACCGCCGAAGCCGGTTTGTCCCGGTATCCCGATCCGGCGGCAACGGCGGTGCGGAATGTTGTTGCGGAAAAATTCCGCATTGATCCGGCATCGGTTCTCTGCGGCAACGGCAGTGACGACTTGCTCACTATCCTCACCCGGACTTTTGTCGGCAGCGGTGAAATGCTGCGGCTGCCCTATCCGTCCTATATTTTGTACCGGTCGCTTGCCGAGATTCAGGGAGCGGATTTTGACGCTGTACCGTTCAACGCCGATTGGTCGCTGCCGGATGCGTTTTTCGCCGATTCCAAAACGAAAAAACTAAAACTTGCGTTCCTGCCGAATCCGAATTCGCCGTCGGGAACGGTGATCCCGAAACCACGGATTTTGGACATTGCGGAAAAACTTCCGTGTCCGCTGGTCGTTGATGAAGCGTATGCGGATTTTGCAGACGAAAACTGCATTGATCTTGCGGCAAAGTGTGAAAAAGTGATCGTGTGCCGGACGTTGAGCAAGGCGTATGCGCTTGCCGGTCTGCGGTTCGGTTATCTTGTGGCGGCACCGCCGCTGGTCGAACAGATGATGAAAGTCAAGGATTCGTACAACTGCGATTCGTTGTCGATTGCGGCAGCGGCAGCGGCGTTGGCAGATGACGACTGGCAGAAAGAGAACCGGCAGAAAATTATTGTAACAAGAAACCGTCTCCTCAAACGGATGCGGCAACTCGGTTTCACCGTACCGGATTCGCACGCCAATTTTACGTGGAATATCTGGCATGAGAAACCGATGAAACCGATCTATGAATATCTGAAACAAAACGGTATTTTGGTGCGCTATATGGATTATCCCGGCTGGGGAGACGGTTTGCGGATCAGCGTCGGTACGGACGAGCAGACCGACCGGTGCCTTGATCTGATTGC
>JAIRPZ010000205.1 GCA_031256755.1 Planctomycetaceae bacterium | reverse complement strand
TTGAAAAGCGGATTTTGCCTGAACGGACATGATAATCGCAACGATGCCGAGCGGCAGACAGCAGCACAGTGTTGTGATGACAGACCAAACGAGGTAATCGGTCGGCGGTTTGATGCCTGCCGGCGGCGAATATTGCGGCGGATAATTTTGCAACGGAGGAGCGGGCGGCTGCGGAAACAGCCCTTTGATTTGACCGGCAAGACCTTGCTTGCCGTCTTCGGTTTCCATTTTGGTTTGCGGCGTGATAATGCCTTGGGCAACAAGGGATTGCAGGTCTTCCTGTGTGATGGGACCTTGTTTGAAATCGAAGGAGTCGTAGTAAAACCAGTTTGCCATTGGAGTTAATGGGGTTAGGGGTTAATGAAAATGAGATGGACAGGGGGTGAACGATGAAGCGGCGGGTGCTGCCGCGCGGGACGTGTTTTTTCCCGCTCTTTCGTGATTATTTCGCAAGAAATGCGCAGTACCGCTATCGCTACGCGGTGCGGTGCGCGTGAACTTATCTCACGGTCAAAATGAAGATGACCATGTTCTGCACAAAAAACCGTATGAATACTTTCCGGCAAAAGCATGTTATGAACAGGCGGACATTATAACTGATAGAAAAAATCCGGCAAGCAGGGGGAAAAAACAAAGAGCGGCGGAGAAAGTGTCCGCCGTCTGCAATAACGTCCGACAGAACTTTCCGTTGTTAACTGCACCCCATACTTTTTCCGCAGTTATGGCAGAGGTAGCAGTTGCCGCTGCGTACCGTGATCGCTCCGCAAGCATCACACAACGGTGCATCCGATTGGAACGACCGGAAGTGATCCATTTGTTCGCCCAGCACATCTGTACTGTCCACCACGGTGACCGTAACGACCGGTTCGCTGCGGGGCGGCACAATGGTTTCATTCGTTTCATGATGCGGCACTTCCGGCTCTTTACGCGTCTCCGCCGCTTTCTTTTTGCCCGCTGCCACACCGCAGCGGCGTTCCGAACCGTCCCATTCGGGAGTGACAGGACCGACTTTATTTTGCGGGTCTTGCTGAACCGTTTGCATCTCCGGCAGAAATGTACGCCCCAGCCAACGGAAGATGTAATCCACCAAACTCTTCGCTATCGGAATGTCCGGGTTTTTCGTGTGTCCCATCGGCTCAAACCGCGTATGCGAGAACTTCTCAACGTACACCGACAACGGAACGCCGTACTGCAAACTCATCGAAATGGACGTTCCGAAACAATCCATCAAACCGCCGATAGTGCTGCCTTCTTTGGCCATCGTGATAAACAATTCACCGACACGACCGTCAGGATACAAGCCGACCGTAATGTATCCTTCATGCCCTGATACGTTGAACTTGTGTGTGACTGATTGCCGCGTATCCGGCAGCCGGTTCCGGTGCGGTCCCGCAAACTTGCGTTTTTCTTTTCGGGATAATTCGCCGGCAGAATCCGCAACTTTCGATTTATCGGCATTAGAAACGGAAAGCGGCTGTGCGCCTTTAGAACCGTCCCGATAGACCGCCAACGCTTTCAATCCAAGTTCCCAGCCGAGTTTATACGCATCGGCAATGTCCTGCACCGAAGCACTGTTCGGCATATTCACCGTCTTGGAAATCGCACCGGAAATAAACGGCTGTGCTGCCGCCATCATTTTCACGTGAGCATCCCAAGGAATACAGCGTTCCGATCCCGGTGCGGGAAACGCACAATCAAAGACCGGCAAATGAGCATCGACTAAATGCGGGGCTTCGTGAAGCGTTCCTTTGTCCTGAATGTGTTCAATGATTGCTGCAATTTCTTCATCGGTATAGCCGAGCGTTTTCAGGGCAAGCGGTACCGTATTATTCACGATTTTGAGCGTGCCGCCGCCGGCGAGTTGTTTGAATTTGACCAGTGCAATGTCCGGTTCGATACCGGTTGTATCGCAATCCATCATAAAACTGATCGTGCCGGTCGGAGCGAGAACCGTTGTTTGCGCATTGCGGAAACCGTAGCGGCTGCCGTTGTTGCGGACTTCGTCCCAAAGTTTTTGCGCCCGCTTTTTCAGATAGTTTTGGCAGTTGCCGATCCGGTTGACCGCTTCCCAGTGCATATCGATCACTTTCAGCATCGGTTCGCGGTTCCGGGCGTATTCAGGAAACGGACCGACAATATCGGCGAGTTCCGCACTGGTCCGGTATGCCGCCCCGTGCATCAAAGCGGTCAGCACGCTGCAAAGTCCGCGGGCTTCATCGGAATCGTAAGGCAGACCGAGCGACATAATTAAACTGCCGAGATTGGAATAACCGAGACCAATCGCACGGAACCGGTGACTGTTTTCGGCAATTTTTTTGATCGGATAACTTGCTCTGTCCACAATGATTTCTTGAGCAATGAAGAAAATCCGGCATGCCTGAATGAATCGGTCGGCATCGAAAAGCCCGTCTTCCTGCCGGAACTTCAGCAGGTTAATGCTTGCTAAATTGCAGGCGGTATCGTCCAAACTCATGTATTCGCTGCACGGATTGGAGGCGTTGATCCGCCCGGAATTCGGCGTGGTGTGCCAGCGGTTGATCGTGGTGTCGAACTGCACGCCGGGATCGCCGCATGCCCATGCGGTGGCGGCAATTTTGTCGAAAACATCTTTGGCGGGATATTCCGGTCCTTTTTTAGCCGGGTCGGTAACCCAGCGGGTTGCCCAGATTTTACCGTCTTTGACCGTCTGCATAAAATCGTCCGTAAGACGAACCGAAAGGTTGGCATTTTGGTAGAGAACCGAAGAGTAAGCGTCATCGTAATTCAGTCCGTTTTTCATCAGGATTTTTGCTTTTTCTTCTTCACGGAGTTTGCAGTCGATGAACTCCATAATGTCGGGATGCGTTACTTTGAGGGACTGCATTTTTGCGGCACGCCGGGTTTTTCCTCCGCTTTTGACAACCGCAGCGATTTGGTCATAGACCCGCATAAACGAAAGGGGACCGGACGGTTTGCCGCCGCCCGCTAATTTTTCGATACTGGACCGGATGGTCGAAAGATCGGTGCCGGTACCGCTGCCGAATTTGAAGAGCATCGCTTCGCTTCGGGCTAAATCCATAATGGCTTCCATATTATCTTCCACGCTCTGGATAAAGCAGGCGGACGCTTGCGGATGTTCATAAGGATTTTCGGGCTGGGTTGCTTCGCCGGCTTTTTCGTCCCAGTGCCATGTGCATTTTCCTCCGGTGATGCCGTATTGCGGATAAAGCCCGACGTTGAACCAGACCGGCGAGTTGAACGAACCGTATTGATGGAGCAGCAGCCAGGTCAGGTCGCGGTAAAACGTTTCTGTATCGCGCTGCGAGGCAAAATAGCCGTCTTCGAATCCCCAGTCGGCAATGGTTCGGCTGACGCGGTGAATGACCTGCCGCATGCTTTTTTCCCGCTGCGGAGTGTTTGGTTCGCCGAAAAAGTATTTGCTGGCAACGACATTGACGGCAAGTTGACTCCAAGTACCGGGAAATTCGCAATCGGTTTGCTCAAAAAAGACGGATCCGCCATCTCCTTTGATGGCAGCGGTACGCGTTGTCCATTCGACCGTATCGAAGGGATCGCGGACGGGCTTTCCGTCAATATGATCGGGGCAGAATATCGGTTTGAGTTTGATTCCGGCGGGTATATCGGCGGCAAAATCGGCGTAATCAGTATTAGTGTCGGCGGCGGTCATCGGTGCTGCATTCATAAAAACGGTTATGAGAACGAAGGGGGGTTACGGGTTATTAAGGCGGTATTTCGGAGAGGAACGTAGAGGGGCAAAGAGTCCGTTCTGCGATCTTACTCCGTTATTTTACCTTACCGGAAATACTATATCTAGTAGGCAATCACCGGCGGGAATACGATATGTAGTTTCCGGCAGTGATTTGACTATGATACCGCTTACCGGGCAAGTGTCAAGCGTAGGGGGCAAAAAAAGTCCGAAACCGTGTTTAAAAAAGGGGCTGCGGTTTTGTCCTGATTTTGCCCTGTGCCGGAAATCGGACGTAAAATCGGGCGCAAGTCCCGATGCGGACGGAATGTGGAACGAGAGTAGGGGTGATTTTCCTGACTGGAACAAAACTCTTGCAGTGTTTTGACACCACGTAATCTTTTGGATATTTTCGCAGCGGCGTTTTCAATTTAGAAAACGACAATTCAGACCGCCGGTATAAGAGAACGGAACAACAATTCCGTACGTTTAATGCTGCGGACAATACGTCACGTTCACAGATACCAAACGGGGACTATACCGTTCGTTAGTCAGAGCATTCCGGCGGAGTGTCGGGATTTATGGATATCCAAACTCCGTCAAGTCGGGGCGACAGGATTTGAACCTGCGACCTTCTGACCCCCAGTCAGACACGCTAAACCAGGCTGCGCCACGCCCCGATCTTCCAACGAAAGATACTTATTATCCTGATTTTTCTGTATT
>JAIRPZ010000178.1 GCA_031256755.1 Planctomycetaceae bacterium | reverse complement strand
AACGTCTTCGGGAAGGACAACGCCGCTTTGTCCGGCAATCTGCAAGCCGTGAATCACGAGCGCGGTCAGATGAGCGGAACCGTGATGACAGCCGCCGAACCAGCCCCAGCCGCCGTCCGAACACTGCATCGTTTTCAGACGTTCAATGCCGTCCTGCACCATTTCGTCAATCTGTTTCTTGTCGAAAACCGGATTCCGGCTGCGGGCAATCGCCCAATCCGGTTTTTCCTTCCGTCCGGGTTCCCAGCCCTCGCCGATGACTTTGCGGACAATCACTGCCGGCAGAAACCGGTTCAGTGTTTGTTCCGTGCAGCCGTAAGGATAATCCGCAAGAAAAGGGAGTGCGTCAATCATCGATGCCGCCAGTGCCGGCGAAACCGTAACCGTTAACTTCGTCTGTTCCGGTTTCCGCTCGGCGGGAACGTTCACATTGATGATTGCTGATGTCTTTTGCTCATTCAAAACGGGAGCGGCAGCAAGCGGCACCGCACTCATTTCGCCGCTGCCGATTCGGGGCGCATTCGGGTCGGCTTGACCCGGATGAAATCCCGGTGCCATTTTATGTCCGTCCGCCGGACGGAAGCCCTGCGGCAGAGGTGAGTAAGGAATTGTTCCTTCCGGTAAACGTGTGTCCGTTTTTCTCTCCGCCTTCACTTCCGCCAAGTTCTTATCCGGCGGAATGTAAGCCGAAAAAGAATCCGTTTTGAGCATTCCGTGAACATAAACCGGCAGCGTCTTTTCGACCGCATCGGACTCTTCATCCGTCAACGCTTTCATCGTCACCGTCATTTCACCGGCACTTTTCGGTTCAACCGTCCAGTCAATCCGCGTCTCGCCGTTCGGCGCAATGTTGACGCTCTTCGTTTCCAATGCGGATTCCGGCTGCGGCTTTTGGCTGCTGTCGGCCGTCTGCGGTCGGACAGCCCAGTTCCCGCTGACCGTCACCGTTTTTTCCGTTTTCAGATAATTATGCACGTTGGCACTGAACACGCATTTATCTTTTTCGATGAGGAAACGGGGTGTTTGCATACGAATCATCAAATCCTTGCGGGTGATGACTTCGGTGCTGCCATAGCCGACACGGGTGCCGGCTGCCATTGTCCAGACGTTGATTTTCCACGTTGTCAGCGATTCCGGCATGGCGAGTTCGATTTGCGCCTTGCCGTTTTTATCCGTTTCCAGTGTGCCGAGCCACAATGCGGTATCCGCAAAATTCCTGCGGACTGACGGTTCGATAAGCGGCGCGGACTGCCCGCTGTCCTCAAATTCCTGACCAGCCGTTGACACGGCTTTTTTGTCTGCCAATGCGTTTTCTGCTTTCTGCATCATCATCGGCGGCGGTGCCATCGGTGCCGCTGCCGGTGCCGATTCCGCCGGTGCGGCAGCATCCATTGCGGCGGCAGATTCTCCGCGCATTCCCGTTCCCTGCATTTCTTGTCCGGCGGCAACACGTCCGTTGCTGAATGTCGATACTTCAAATCGACCGTCTCCGGTAATGTAATCCGCACCGCCGAAACGTCCGAGAATTTGCATCGGTATTTTTCCCGCATCCGTAAACGTTTGCAGAGAGCGGCGCAGATTCGACATCGTTTGCGGATAATGATTCCGCCGCCATTTCCAGAAAAATTCCTTAATATCGCTGATATTCGAACCGCCGGAAATGTACTCGACCGATTTATCATAAACCGACACGGCAAGTTGACCGGCAACCGGTTTGCCGTCAAGACCGGTCACGGTCAATTCCGCTTTTGCTTTTTCTCCCGGCTTGTACGTTCCGCTGCTCGGTTTCACATCGACATTCAGCACCCGCTGCTGCGGCGGAACAACAATTTCTTTCGTTTCGGTCACCGTTTCGCCGCCGGTAACCGTCACCGCCTCCACAAAGAAATTCGGCATATCCCGAAGTGTGACGGGAATTTCCGCTTCAACGGACTTGCCTGCCAGACGCAGCACTTCCGGTTTGCCTGCCGCAACGCCGTTGGCGGGCTTGACGAAAAGCAGCACCGTTGCATCCGGTCTGTCCGAATTGACACGGAGTTTGACCGTTTCTTCAGGAGCAAATTCCGCCTTGTCGGGAATCAACTCCAGCGTATTGAATTTGAAGCCGCCGGATTTTTCGTTTGCGGCATTGCCGCTTTCCTTTGCGGGAACGTTTTTGTCCGTTTCGCTTTTCGGAAACACGTTAAAAACGTAACCCCCTTCCTGTCCGTTTAACGTGCAGGAAATTTTATACTGCCCCGGTTCGGCAGCCGTCAGCGGAAGCGAAGCCGTTCCGTCTTCGGCAAACACCGTTTCGGCAGAGTGAACTTCGGTTTCCGCCGGCAGAATTGTGCTGTTCTGCGCATTGTGATTCGCCGCATTTTCTGCACTGTCTTTTGCCGCCGGATATTGCAGACGGAACACTTTGACGTTGCCGCTGCCGCTGACCGGTTTGCCGTCAAGACGGCGGGTCTGAAAATTCGTTTCAATTTTTTGACCCGGCACGTAATAGCCCCTGTCCACCCAAGCGTAAATTTTGAACGGTGCTTTGGAAACCAAAACCGTTCCGCTGCCGACAATCGTCCGGCGGGAATTGTCAATGACTTCCGCCGTTATCGTGTAACGCTGGTCGTCATTCGGAAACGCCGCTTGGGCAACGGCGGTATCAATGACTACGTCCACCGTTCCGTCCGGTTTGATTTTTGTTTCCGCTTCGGCGACAATTTCCGGCGGCCCGCTGTAATGAGGAAACCACGGCGGCACCGGGCGGCGGCAGCCCCAGTTGCGCCAATCCGGCAGCCAGTCGCAATCGTAAGCAAACCAGCCGTAGCCGTTGCCGAAGAGCCAGTCCCAGCGGCAGAGCGGATACCAGCCGGCATCCGCTTTTTCCCGTTTGACCATGTATTTAACAGTCGCCTCGCTGACCGGCGAACCGAAATAATACTTCGCTTTGACGGCAGCGGTGATTTTATCACCGAGTTTGACCGGCTCTTTCGGCGCATCAATTGTTACTTCATATTCCGGCTTCTTGTATTCCTCCACACGGAACGAACCGTATCCGCTAATTTCCCGGTTCATTGTTTCGGCAATCTTCCGCACCGTTCCGGCTGTTTCGCTGCGGTTGGTAATGTGGATGCTGTACTGCCCGAGCGCGGCATCTTTCGGCAATTCCAGCGTTGCCGTAAAACCGCCGTAAGCGTCCAGTTTGACTTCGGTTTGCTCCTTCATTTTTTCCCCGTTCTTCGGCGAATAAATCGTGTAGAACACCGTTTGATTCGCCCAGCCGCTCGTGTCGGGCTGGTCGTATTTTGCGGTTCCAATCCACGCCTTGATTTCGACTTTGTCTTTCGGACGATAAACGGGACGGTCGGTCAGCACAAACGTTTTGACTTCGTTATAGCGTTCATCGTAACGGGGCTGAAACCAAATGGAATCGAAACCGAGATGAGCGAATCGGGCTTTCGGTTTTTCCGGCAGTGTGATGATTTCTTCCCGGCATACGCCGTCCGTTCCCATCGAGTGCAGCGTCAGGTTTTTCGGCTGAATCACGCCGTTTTGCGGTTTTTCACCTTCCGTTGCCGCGGTAACCAGCCAGTTCAAGTGGAGATTTTTGATGTCGGGATTATTGAGAATGACCAAACCGTTTTTGTCGGTTTGCTGCGTATGTTCCTGAATCGTCCAAGTCAGAACGTTATCCTGCCTGCTGCGGTTATTGGGGACCGGGCGGCTTTTGTATTCCATACGGTAACCGAAAAAATTCACCTTGGCATTCGGAACCGGCTTACCCGTTTCGGCATCGGCAACGTAATAAAGAACCGCATTATCCAGTTGCTTTTTCACAATGGCGGTGTCCGTCAGCCAAACGGCAGCGGTATCCGCATTGCCGTCTTCCATTTCCGCCCGAATCAGGTACGCGCCGGATTTCTGCACTTCATAAGAAATAAGCGTTGCCGAATCGAAATGATTTTCCGCCGGTTTGAGGAATCTGTGCCATTTGCCGAAAACCTGCCCCAAATATTTTTCCTGCACGGCGGCTTTTTCTTTTTCCCTGCCGTAAAAAAGACGCTGCGCAATCTGGTCAATTGCGGCATATCGCCAATCAAATTGTTCCGGCTTTGACTTGATGTATTCCTTCGCATCGGCAATCAGTTTTTCAACGTCAATTTCCTGAATCGTGAAGTTCACCTTTTTTCCGTTACGGAAAATATAACGCAGATTGACTTTCAGACCGTTCACGGATGAACCGTTTTGCTCAAAGCGTCCCCAGTTGCCGGTGATTTGCTGCAACTGATTTTCGATAACACCTTCGGGAGTTTGTGCTGCTTCTATCAGTTTTTTGTAATAGGCCGCGGCTTTCGGATACTGCCGGCGGTCTTTCGCAATTTCTGCAAGACGCTGAAGGGCATATCCTTTGAAGTTATATTCTTTGGAGTCACTTTGCCAACTGTCATGAAAACCGGACTCCGCCATTTTTTGATACAATTTAATGAAATTAAACTCGTCCGGCAGTTTGAACCGTTTAATGCCGCCTGCCAGTTTTGCGACAGTTTCGTCATCGGCGAGGGTTTCCAGTGTGAGAATGTTTGCTGTTTTTTCCGTGTCCTGTCTGCCTGCCGTATTCCGGTAAAAGCCGGAATCATTCAAGGTCTGCACGCCGAACTGCTCGTAACAAAAATCGGCGAATTCCCGGAGTGCGGCACCGTCTGAACCGCCTTTGGCGGCTTGGTCTAATGCCCACCGCCAGCGTTCGCCGTCATTCTTTGCGGTGTCAAACGATTCGGGAACATAATAATAAACCGGATTCCCTTCTTTGTCTGTCGGTGCGCCGGTTCCGCTCTGTCCTCTGCCGCCGAAACGACCGTAATATCTGCCGTTTTCGTCATAATCGGGAAGTTTGGTCAAATCGGTCAGCGTTTGTAATGACCATGCCGCAGCGTGATTGCGTCCGTCTTTCAGTGAGCGGGCAAAAAACAGAAAAAATTGTCCGGTATCGGTTTTCGGCTGTTTGCCGTCTGCTTCTTTTTGCACCAGCGGCAGGGCTTCGGCAAGAATTTTGAGGGTTTGGACTCTGTCCCGCTCGAAACAGTCAACCCATTTGCCGTTTCTGTGGTTGCCGCGCAAAAATTGACCGTCAATCATGCATCCGAAATGGGGGATGGACTGATACCTTGCGGCGAGTTTCTGCATGGCCCGCCAATTGTTTTTATGGACGTTCCCGAAAGATTCGAGGAGTGTGTCCAGTTCGTCAACACGGTTTAATTGCTGCAATGATTGAACGGCAATGTTCAGTCCTGTACCTAAATCGGTTTGCTTTGTTGAGTCGGACTCGGCGGGAATTTTTGTGTTGGGGTCAAGTATCCAGGGTTTGATGACATCGAGGGCATCTTTATGCAGTCCTTCTTGGACAAGTTTTTCCGCTTTGGCAAGCGGAGAATCAGCGGCGGAAACGGCGGACGCAAGCCAATCTGTCATGACGGCAAACAGTCCGGCGGTGAACAATCCGAAAACGGCAAAATATCGGTACATAGGAAAAATTTCGTTTAGTCCGCATCATTTGCGGGCGGGTGAATTGAGCATTATATCATGTATGACGGCGAAAACGGTTTTTCCATAGAAAAAATTTTTAGCGAATGTCCTGAAAAGCCGGCTTTACCGCAGGATCGTTGCGGGGAATTGCCGGCACAGGCAGTGGCTGGTAGGATATGATGCGGAAGACCGTAAAGAAATCCGGCAGCGGCAAAAATTTACAGATAACAAAAACCTGACACCCATGCCTTCCATCAGAATTGCTGACTTAACATTTGCCTACGGCGGAGACGAAAGTATCTTCAATAACGTTTCCCTGCAAATCGAAACAACGTGGCGGACAGGTCTCATCGGACGCAACGGACGCGGAAAAACAACTCTGCTGCAACTGTTATCCGGCAATCTGGAATACAGCGGAACCATCTCGTCGCCGCTGCCGTTTGAATATTTCCCCTACGCCGTCAACGATAAACATACGCAAACAATCGCCGTCGTCCGGCAACTTGCCGATTTTGACGACTGGCAGTTAGAGCGGGAACTCTCACTGCTCGAAGCCGATGAAAAAATCTTGCAGAGAACGTTTGACACATTAAGCGGCGGCGAACAAACGAAAGTGCTGCTCGCCGCACTCTTTCTGAAAAGCGGTACGCATTTTCTTCTCATTGACGAACCGACAAACCATCTCGACACCGAAGGACGCAGAATCCTCGGCAATTATTTGAAACGAAAAAGCGGTTTCCTTCTCGTTTCCCACGACCGGTCGCTTTTGGATAACTGCGTTGACCATATCTTGTCGCTCAACCGCTCGGACATTGAATTGCTGAAAGGCAACTTTTCAACGTGGCAGCAGAAACGGGAATATCATGACAAGTTTGAGCAGGCGGTGAATGAAAAACTCCGCAAAGATATTAAACAACTGCAAAAGTCCGCACAGCAAACCGCCGCTTGGTCGGACAAAACTGAGCAGACGAAATACGGCAGCGGGCGGGTCGATACGGGTTATATCGGGGCAAAATCCGCAAAAATGATGCAGCGTTCTGTTTCCCTGCAAACACGGCAGCAGAAGTCCATCGAAGAAAAAGCGGCATTGTTTCAGAACAGTGAAATTGATGAGCCGCTGAAACTTTCGCCGCTGCAATTTCATTCCGGCAGGTTATTGGAGATTGACGATTTGACGGTGCAGTACAACGATAAACCGCTTTTTGAACATCTGACGTTTTCCGTCAATGCCGGCGAGCGGATTGCGTTATGCGGGAAAAACGGCTGCGGCAAATCGTGTCTCTTAAAGTTGATAGTGAACCGCCGCACCGAAGGTGTGCGTGTGCCGCCGCAGTTAAAAATTTCTTATGTTCCGCAGGACGCATCATTTTTAAGCGGCAATATGCGAACATTCATTGAAGAGCGGCAGATTGACGAACCGCTGTTCAAAGCGATTCTCTGCAAGTTCGGCTTTGACAAAAACCGGTTTGACGAAGAGATGTCGGCGTTGAGTGCCGGTCAAAAGAAAAAGATTTTACTGTCGGCAAGTTTATGTGAACGGGCGCATCTTTACCTTTGGGATGAACCGCTAAATTACATTGATGTTTTGTCCCGCATACAAATTGAAAAAGCGTTCATCAATTCCGGTGCGGCGTTATTATTTGTTGAACACGATGCAGCATTTTTAGAAGCCGTTGCCGCAAAACGTGTGATGCTCTAAAATTTCCCGACACGTAATCTTACCGTTCCGGTGATTCCCGATTCGGTGAGCGGAGTTTTTGCCGTTAACTTTGTAATGTTGGTACGCGTTGTTCTTTGTTCTTCCGGCAGCGAAGCATCACCGATGATACGGTTCGACCAGTGATTCGCCACCTCAATCTCTATCCGGTTTTTACCCGCTTTCCACAGAGACGTAATGTCCAAACGGTACGGTGCCGCCCAAATCGTTCCCGCCGGTTTGCCGTTGATTTTCACCTCCGCAAATTCACGAACCCCCTCCAATTCAAGGAAAAGACGCTCATTGTCCGCAACGTTCA
>JAIRPZ010000117.1 GCA_031256755.1 Planctomycetaceae bacterium | reverse complement strand
CATTCACAACGATTACGATCCTTTTCGTTACATTAACAATCATTTCCGGCTGCGGGACGGACTTGGGACCGGGCAAGGTTTCCGGTACGGTCACGCTGGACGGACAGCCGCTGCCGGACGCAACGGTAACATTTCAGCCGGAATCAGGCGGCGTGGTGCCGATGGGCGGTACGGACGCAAACGGCAAATACAAACTATACTACGCCGATGCAAAAGCGGGGGCGCAGCCGGGACGCTACAAGGTTTGCGTCAGTACGGCGGCTCCTCATTTAGGCATTGCCGAGTCAGTACCGGCAAAATATCTATTGCCGGAAACGACTGATGTCATTGTTGACATCAAGAAAGGAACGAACACGATTGACGTGGAATTGAAATCCGACTCTTCGCCGTAAAAACGGACACGGGAAAGCAACCCCGGTGATGTTCTAAACGAGTTGTTTTGCCGATATTCCCGAAAAATCGTTAGGGGCTTTCCAAGCCCCTCTTCTTCATGATTTTTCCTCCGCCGATTGATACGTTTTCCGCTTGCCTGCATCTGCCGAAATTGTTACAATCCGCATCAAGCATCGTTCTGCATTTAACATTTCATCGCCAATGGCACGCCGATCAAAAACAAAAACCAAACATTTCGGAATAAAGATTCTTCAAAATAAACGGGGAATCACGGCCGTTTTTGTAACCTTGCTGGCACTGATCGGGCTGGTCAGTCCCGATATTCAGGATTATGTGTCCGGGATTTTGAGCGTTGCCGGCACCATAAATCCGAATCAACCGCTGCCGTCCCAAACAAAAAGTCCGCTCAAGGAAGGAATTTATACAGTCGTTCACGTTGTTGACGGCGATACCTTTGATGTCCGCGGTGAAAACGGCAGCAAATTCCGTATCCGGCTAATCGGTGCCGATACGCCGGAAACTGTCAAGCCGAATACGCCGGTACAGCCCTTCGGACCGGAAGCGTCTGCTTTCACGAAAGAAAAAATTGCCGCCGCAAACAATCGGGTTCGGATCGCTTTTGACGGCGATCAAGTCGACAAATATAACCGCAATTTAGCCATGGTCTATCTGCAAATGCCGGACGGAACGGAAAAATGGCTGAACGAATGGTTAATTCGGGAAGGTCTCGCCCGCGCCCAATTGCAGTACCGGTTTTCCGGCAGTGCCAAAGTCCGATTCCGTCAAGCCGAACAATCTGCAAAAAATGCCAAACAAAACCTCTGGAGTGTGCCGTAGTATGTCGTCCGATAGTGAACCGCCTGTTTTTCCGCTTATTCTTGCCAGCGGTTCGCCGAGGCGGCGGCAATTGCTTGCCGAAGCCGGATTGTCCTTTGAAGTGATGCGGCCGGATGCGGATGCCGAAGACGGACATCTGCCGGACGAACGGTCGGAGAATTATGTCCGCCGTCTTGCTTTGCAAAAAGGAAAAAATGTTGCCGGAAAAGTCGGAAACGGGATCATTTTGAGTTGCGATACGATTGTATTAGGCCGCAACGCCCTTGCCGAAGAGGTTACGCAATGGAACATTCTTGAAAAACCGGCGGACAGGGACGATGCCCGAAACATGCTGCGGCAGTTAAGCGGACAAATTCATTTCGTTTTAAGCGGTATTTGCCTGATAAAAAGGGAACAGGGACAAACGGCAAAAACGATGCTGCAAACCGAATGGACTGAACTGGTGATGGAACGGATTTCGGCACAGCAAATCGAAACCTATCTTGATACCGGACAGTGGAAGGGCAAAGCGGGCGGATTCGGGTATCAGGACGGCAATCACTGGATACAGATTCGTTCCGGGAGCGAATCCAACGTAGTCGGACTGCCGATGGAACTGTTTCTGCAAATGTACCGTCAGTTGACGGACTATTGACAAATGGCTTTTGACTATTCACAATGTTAGCGAGGCTGCCGTCCATAACGATTTCCGGTGCCGATCACCGGTTGCCTGAAAACCGCAAAAAATATCAATATGTCCGTTCCCGTCAAAATCGAAGTCAATAGCCGTCAGGTGGATGCCGTTCAAGGCGAACCCCTGCTCACCGCCCTGTGCCGAATCGGAATTGATGTGCCGACTCTGTGCCGCTATGAAGGACTGCCTCCTGCCGGTGCTTGCCGTATCTGTGTGGTCGAAGTCGAAGGGCAGCGCGCACTCGTTCCCAGTTGCGCTTTTCCGGTCGCTGCCGGTATGAAAGTCAAAACCCATTCCGACCGCGTCGTTGCCGCCCGGAGAACCATCGTTGAACTGCTCCTTGCCGATCATCCAGACGACTGTCTTTTCTGCGAGCGGAATCGGAACTGCGAACTCCGCAAACTTGCGGAATCCTTCGGTATCCGGCAGCGGCGGTATGTCGGTCAGCGAAGCACTTATCCGGTTGATTCGTCCGGCGAATCCATTGTCCGCGATCCCGGAAAATGCATCAAATGCGGAAAGTGCGTCCGGGTTTGTGAAGAAATTCAGCATGTCGCCTGCATTGATTTCGTCAACCGAAGTTCCAAAACAATCATCGGAACGGCTTTCGATGCCGGTCTGAATGTGTCGAGTTGTGTCAATTGCGGGCAGTGCGTCGCGGCATGTCCGACCGGCGCATTGGTTGCCAAATCCCATATTGATCGGGTACTGGGTGCGCTGCGTGATCCGAGTCAGCACGTCGTCGTGCAGCATGCACCGTCCGTGTCGATTGCGCTCGGCGAAGAATTCGGTTTTCCCGCAGGAACCGACGTAATGGGAGTGATGCACGCCGCACTCCGGCAACTCGGTTTCGATGCCGTTTTCGATACCAGTTTCAGTGCCGACTTAACGATTATGGAAGAAGCCACGGAACTTGTTCACCGCGTTAAAAACGGCGGCGTGCTGCCGATGTTCACAAGTTGTTCACCCGGCTGGATTAAGTACGTGGAAACATTCTATCCGCAAAACATTCCGAATCTTTCGACCTGCAAAAGTCCGCAGGGAATGTTAGGAGCAGTCATCAAAACATTTTACGCCGGCAAAAAAGGTCTCGATCCGAAAAAGATTTATAGCGTTTCGGTGATGCCCTGCACGGCAAAAAAGTTTGAAGCGAGCCGACCGGAACTCGGCAGAGACGGCTATCGGGATGTTGATGCCGTCCTGACCACGCGGGAACTTGCCCAGTTGATCCGCCGGTTCAATCTTGATGTCCGCCATTTGTCGCCGGAACCTGCCGATTCGCCTTTTGGTATCCGCAGCACCGCCGGTAAAATTTTCGGTGCGACCGGCGGAGTTATGGAAGCAGCCGTACGGACGGCGTATAAATTTATCACCGGCGGAGAACTTTCCGACTTGAAAGTTGAGGCGGTACGCGGCTTGAACGGAATTAAGGAAGCCCATGTCGACATCGCCGGTTTGAATGTCGGCGTTGCTGTCGTGAATGGTCTGGGCAATGCAAGAAAATTACTGGATCAGATCAACGCCGGAGAAAAGCGGGACATTCATTTTGTCGAAGTGATGACGTGTCCGGGCGGTTGTGTCGGCGGCGGCGGGCAGCCGTACGGAACAGACATCGGTAAAGTAAAAATCCGCACGCAGAGTTTGTATCACATTGACGAAACGGAAGCCCTGCGGACAAGTCATGCCAATCCTGAAATCATCAGGATTTACAAGGAATTCTTCGGCGAACCGAATTCGCACAAGGCGCACGATCTGCTCCATACGCATTACCATAAACGGGAAACGCTGATGTGATGCGGTTTTCCGCCGGAGCGGCATCACACTCGTTTTTTCCAAAAACATGCCGCAACGGCAAGTTCGGCAGCGATGGAAATCACCCGCTGCAATGCAACGATGACCAGTGCCTGCAATTCCGCCCATTGCTTGGGATCCGTTTTTTCCGGTTCCGGCAGCGGCAAAATAGGATGTTGCAGAATATACTGCGTCAAAATGAGTGCCATCACCACTTCTCTGGCACCGAGACCGGCTGGCAGCATCGAAATAAAACCGAGGACAACCGCAATCGAAGCAACGAGAATACAAAAAGGAATTTCCGCAAGAGGAGATTCGCTCTTCATGCCGAAACCGAGCATTGTCAGCCAGAGGAATACACCGAGCATTATCCAAACGGGAATGTTCAGCAGCCAGCCGACAGCGAGGGTTCTGAACCGCAATCTTCCGATTTCGTCCTGATACTTTTTGGCAACAAACTTGGCAGCAAACCGCAAGACAGGCGGCAGAATCGGCAGCATTGTCGCCGCCGCAACGCCTGCTGCCGCAAGAGCAATGAACCCGCTGCTGTATTCCTGCACGCTGATTCCGCAATAAAGAACCATAACGGCGGCGGCAAAAGCACCGACTGCCATCATCGTCATGGTTTCCAAAAAGACCGAAGCGGCAGATGCGGAAAGGGTTGTCCGGCTGTGATCCAGCAGACCGGAACGGATAATCAGCACAAACGCCTTGCCGATAACATATTTGCCGAGATGCCCGATGTAATAAGCCCGCAATGTTTCATAAAGACCGGGCGTTTGTCCGAGCGACTGCATAGACAGCCGCCAGAAAAAAGCGGCGGGAATATAAGCAGCGGCATAACATAAGCCGGCAAATGCCAGCAGACCATAATCGGGCTGCCATGATATTTTTTGGACGACATCCCAAGCAAAATAAAGTTTGCGGCATATCCAGAAGCAGACAACAAGAATGACAAAAATTTTGAGAGCGAAAAGCAGATTTTTCTTATTCCATACGGAAGACCGTGTGCCGGAAGACGTGCCACGTATCGTTTTTTTTGCTTTCTGACCTTTTTCTTGCTTACCTTTTTTTTTCTTACCCATACGGATTTGCCAGCAACGCCGGAACTGATCACAGCATTATCGGCAATCCGGTGGCGGATATTCAGTTTCAGAACAATTTTATTTTTCTTTCGGCATAAACACGCGTCCGAGCGGTGTGTTCAGCAGTGCGGCAAGGAAAATCAAATCGCCCAGCATGGCGACCATTAAAATCGCCAGCATCATTATGCCGAACATCTGTGTCGGCGTAAACGTACTCAAAGCAAATGCCGATAAGCCCAAGCCGCCGATGACGGACGTTTGGAACATCGAGGTGGCGCAGCGTGAATACGCATACCGCGTTGCCGTTGCTCTGGACATTTTCATATCAATTCCATGCCGGAACCATGTTAAGAAATGAATCGTATCGTCTACCGAAATTCCCAGTGCCACGCTTGCGGTCATCATCGTACCGACATCGACCAGAATGCCGCAATAGCCCATAAATCCGAACACGATAAAAACCGGAAAAAGGTTCGGTATCATCGCAAGAAATCCCGCCGCCCAATTCCGCAGAATCACCGCCATCGTTATCCCAATGAGAATAAACGATGAACCGAAACTCCATACGAGTCCGTTGAGCAGTTCGTGCTGTGTTTTATAGACCACCGGCACCATTCCGGTATAGACAGCATCGATTGCCGGAACGTCAAAATGCTGTTTTTGATTCGCTTCCGCCACAATCGGATCAACGACATCTTTCACATCTTTAATAAACAGCGCGTAATCAATATCTTTTTTCAGCGACCAAACCCGCAAACTGATCCGCCAGAGATCATAACCGTGAGTTCTTTCCCATTGTGCGGCTTTCTCCCGGAATGTTTTCATTTCTTCCGATGAAATACCGGCAAGTTCCGTGTTGTCCGGTATATCGGCAAGTTTCCGCACGTTGCCGATACCTGCGGCGGTCAATCGGTCGGCATCTTCGGCAGTGATGCCGAGTTGATCGAGGGCTTTCCTCCGTTCTTCGCCGGGTTCAAGAGACAGATTGCCGTCAACGGCAATGTAATCCCGAAGTTCGCTGCGGTTGTTGTCAATCGTTTTATTCATTGCCCGTTCTTCCACAATCAGAGCGGGTCCTTTTTTCCCGCTTTTGTGAAGTTTCGGCGGCAGCGGAGTCATCGTGACCGCTGAAATTACGCCGCCGATATTGGTGCGGAGTGTTTCATTTTGATTCCGAAGTGCATGATCAATTTGTGCGATTAACCGGAGACGCTCTAATGTGTTCATTTGCTGACACCGTTCATTGTCGAATTTGACGACAATTTCCATCGGGACAAGCGGTCCGAGATGTTCTTCCAGCCATGTATAGTGGTGAATGATTTCGGAATCGGCGGCAAAGAACCGCATCATCTTGACCGATGTTTTTGTGTTTAACAAACCGAATCCGAAATAGATCATCAGGATAAAGCAAACGACCGTAACGATGCCGCAGTAGCGGATCATCAATCCGCCCCAGACGTGCCAGATTTTCTGCATAGCGGAATTGTTTTCGATGTTCAGTGTTTGTTGGGCAGCAATTTTATGGGACGGATAAAAATACAGCAGTGTCGGCAGATAATAGAACAGCAGCAGCAGTTGCAGCAAAACGCCGAGTGCGGAATAGAGTCCGAATTTGGAGATCGGAATGAGTCCGCTGAATGCCAGCGATCCCAATCCGATGGCGGTCGTGATATTGGCGAAAAGACATGGGGTCCATGCGTGGCGGACAGCTTTTTCCGGTGCCATATCCAAACCGCCTTCCCGCACTGCATCATGATAATAGTTAATCAGGTGAATTGCGCCGGACATTGCCAGTACATAGACCAATGCCGGCATGCTTAACAGGATTGCATCGCATGTTCCGCCGGTAAACGATACGCTGGCAAGAGCAACACCGGCACTGATAATGGCTGTCCAGAAGACGAAAAACGTTAAACGGAAATCACGAAAACAGAGCCATGCCAATCCCAAACCGATCAATCCGCACAAACCGGCGAGGCGTTTTAGTGTTTGTTCTCCTTCCTGTGTAATGGCGACATTATCCACCGGCGGTCCGCCCATAATCACGCCGTCCAGATTCGGATTGCGTCCGTAGATGATTTCTTTTATAACCGTTCCGATTTGCTGAAAAAATGCAACGAGGAAAAAACGGTTTCCTTCTTTGACTTGCGGATGTACACCGCATTCTCTTCCGATTTCTTTAATGGCATCAAGCACATCGGACAGTTTTTTTCCGTGCGGGGCTTCCTGCGTTAATGTAACAATAAGTGCTGTATTCTGTCCGTCGGGACCGACGAGGATTCCACGCAGTTTCTGCTTAATTGCGTCATCGGTCAAATTGACTCCGCCGGGACCTTCGGCAGAGTACATATCTTTGAAAAGACGGAACAGACGCGGTCCTGTAATGACGGTCTTAAAATAGGACGCATACTTCGGCGGGACATTTTCATCAACGGCAATGGGAATCTCTTGTTGATGACGATTCTCTTCCGGCGGAGTTGTTCCGGCAGCGGGAGCGTTGGGGTCTATTTCGGCGGTGATCGGCTGTTCTTCCCAGCGTCCGATGTTGTCTATGGTTTGTCCGGGAACAAGTTTTTGGGCAAACATTTCAAGCCGGGAATCGTCCATTGTGCAGCCCTTCCAACTGACCACGACAAAACGCTCGTAGGGAAAACTGCGGAGAAATTCCTGATACTGCCTTGTTTCGGCAAAAGAATCCGGCAGCCAGTCCGCAACGTTATTGGAGTTGCTTTGGAACGTCCGGTTTGTTCCCATGAAAATGAAGGGCAGCAAAAAAAAGATGACAACGAGAATGCGGAATCCGTACCGCATAAAAAAATTGTTTCGCATCATGGCAGCGGACTACAAAAAACACACCGTAAAAAACGGCAATACTGCCAGTTATTTTACCGCAAAGAGCAGCACTTTGACAGATGTTTCCGGCGAGTAAACCCCTGAATAATGCGGTTTTTTTGCTCCAAAAAGCAAAATAGGCAATATGGTTAAATTATACCGCCTGTTTTGCGGGGCAGGTCTTGTGTGTTATTTCAGTCCGGCGGCAAATTCTTTGAGCGTTTTGCACGTTGCCGCCGAAACGGTTAACGATTCGATGGCGATCTTGTCGGAATACGACATCACTGATTCGGTAATATTTTTCGGTACTTTACCAAACCGGGCTTTCAATACCGAAAG